>WJMB01000357.1 GCA_014728185.1 Candidatus Coatesiibacteriota bacterium | reverse complement strand
TTGTGGCAGGTTAAGCGGGGTTCCACATTTCTATTATGCACGGTCTGACTCCTCGGTGCTCGTGAAGAAACTGCTTGGCGCCACTGGCTTCGATGAAGATGTATCGATCCCAAGTAGCCTAATAACATGCATCTATAACGATTACGCGCCGAGAGGATAGAGCTGCGGACTTATCTATCTTCGATTTTGCCTCGTATCAGCTGCTTTTTACGACGTAGGTCGGTGTTTCGAGTTGGAACTATCTGGTCCGGGTTCGTGTTTGATGCCAAAAAGTATTAATTGGCAATCCATTAGCGAGATGCACCGGTTCAACGACGAGTGATAATCCCTAACCAAATGAACTAGTTCGTTGAGGCTTTGAGCAACCGATCCACCCCGAGCAGCCTCTCCGGCGGATAATCGACGGACTAGTCTTCGTAGACCAGTGTCTCGGCGGGCAGGGCGAACTCGTCCCAGGGGCGGCCGCGGTGGTCGAGGAATCTCTGCAGCAGGTAGCGCGCCCGCAGGTACATCGCCCGGGCCAGGGGTTTGTCGAGGGTGAAGCGGGTCGAGGTGATCAGGTTGCGCACCAGCCCCAGGGTCAGCCGGGCGGGGAAGGTGGTATCGTCGTGACGGTGGGCGAACTCGACGGCGAACTCGAGCAATGAGGCCATCGCCCCCTCGAGACGCCGGCGCAGCGCCGCCGCGAAGACAGGCAGACGGAAGTTGGAAACCACGAAAACGGCGACGTCCTGGACGTAGTCGAACTGGCGCGAGCGGTGCAGGTCGATGAAGTGCAGGGCGTCCAGCCTGGCATCATAGAGGACGTTGTCGAGGTTGAAATCACCGTGGATCAGCACCGAGAAGGGGGCGGCCAGCTCCTCCTCGATCTCGGCGGCGGCGCTGATCTGCTCCTCGACGGGCGGGGTGTCCAGCTCGCAGATGCGCTCACTGTTGCCGAAAAACTCGGGATGGGCCCGCCGAACGGCGTCGCCACGCCGCATAAGCTGGCGCATGAAGCCGGGGCGCACCGGCTCCCGGCGCAGAGTGGTACTCCAGACGCGGTCCAGCAGGCCGCGCAGCCGGGCCAGGCCCTCGCGGAGCTCGTCGCGGCTCCCGGTGAGGGCCAGGGCCTGCAGGGTCCGCCCGGGCAGGTTCTCGATCAGCAGCGAGCCGTAGCGGCCGTGGCTCTCGTAGCCGTAGATGCGCGGCGCCAAGCCGGGGAAGAGCTCCCACCAATGCTCGATGGCCCGCTTCTCCTCGAGGATCTTGCGCAGGCGGCCCTCCTTGAAGATCGCCGTGCGCCCGCCGTCGTCGCGGCGGTCGGTCACCCGGCCGATGCGGCAGCCCGATTTGGTCTCGCCGACAGAGCTCATCAGGAAGGAGGCCGGGCGGTCCTCTCCGGCGTCACCGTTGAGGGTCTCCTCGAGGGCCCGGTAGTGGTAGATACGCAGCTTCTCGCCCACCGCCGAGGAGATCACCGCCTCTCCCACATTGAGCAGCGAGTCGCCGATGCGCTCCAGGTAGCGGACGATCAGCAGATAGGTCACCAGATCGGCGGTGTGGTCCTCGCCGTGGAGCTCATCGACGATACGGGCCATGTTGCGCTCGCAGAGCTCGTCGGTATGGAACTCGGCCCGGCAGATCTCCAGGGCCCGGGTGATGTCACGAGTGAAGACGGCCGGGTCGACCAGCTCGAGGGCCGCCAGGATCTCGTCGAAGAAACCGCCGTACTCGTGATCGGCGATGAACTCCGGATCGCTGAGGTGGCGGGTCTGGCGAACCACATTGGCCGCCAGATCGGCGATGTGCTCCAGGTTGCCGTTGATGACGCCCAGGGCCTTGATCAGGTTGGCCGTGGGCTTGTCGAGCTCCGGGGTCTCGATCATCAGGGCGAAACACTTGTTGTCGATTACATGGCGCAGGTTGTCGATGTAGTCGTCGCGCTCCTCGCAGGCCTCGATACACGCCCGGCTCGGATCTCCGAGGGCCCGCCGGGCGTCCCTGACCTGCTCGGTGACCTCGAGCAGCATGAAACGCAGGTTCTCACGGATGCCTTTAAGGGTGTCCAGGGGCATGGTAGATCGATCCGTCGGAATGGTTGGCGGCGAAGCCGTTAATCGAATCGAAACAGGCGGAAGCGGCGCGGGTCAATCGTGCTTGCCACTGATGTGCTTACCACCGCCAGCGACCAGATGCAACGGGACGGATAGATATGAGGAATCATCACTTGAACATGGACTGCCACGAACAACTCATCGACCGGCAATCAACGCTTGGCATCACAGAACGTGTTCGGACCAAATCCGGGCTGATAAGGAGGGGCTGACAGAGCAGATGCTCGCCGTTCGGATGTGCTGCACTCCTGCCGCTTTTCAACTCATCGTGTCCTTGTTGATCTAGAATCGAGTTGGGGCAACAGAACCTTTCTCCACATGGTGCCGCGGTAAGCCGTCGGACCGTCCTCTAACCGGCCAGACTGAAGTTGCTAGTGCTGGATGAATTAATGGGTGGATTGATGAGTGACGAGTCAGGGCGGGTTGTTGCCCGCTTCAGCCCCTGCTTCAGCCCGGCGCCGGATCGAGTTGACGCATTCGCCGCAACTACAGCAGACGCAACATACAAGCAGCGGCTCTCTGTCGCCCCGGATGCTGGTCCGGTTTCCTGTGGTAGTCCCCTGAATAGCCACACCGGTAGCGGAAGCCTGTCTTGACTGTGTGGAAGGGAGTTTTCCGGACGCTTGGCAGCCGAGGAGAGCGCATCGGCCCCGTGGCCACTTGTCGGCGAGGCTGAACCGGGTCGCGGCTCGATCCATCCGATCAACCGGCTAGCGGCTGGTAACCTATGACGACAAACCAGCGCCGTGGTTCCCCGGGGGACAAAAACAACCGCGGGGCTGCGGGCCGGGCGGTTGTGGCGTCGGGTGATCCATAGTCCTACTTCTTCTTGCGGTTGCGGATGATCAGCATCTCGGGCGTGTCGCTCTCCCGGCTCTTGCCCTCGGTCCAGGTGACCTTGACGGTCAGCTTGCTGCGGTTCTTCTTGCGCTTGACCTCGAGGTTGAGCTTGAGCAGGCCCTGGGGTTGGAGCATGACCTGGTCGGTGGTCTTGCCGAAGATCATCAGGCCGTTCTCGAAGCCGTCGCAGATGGCCTTGAGGTACTTGACGACGGATTCGACGTCCTGGAGCGATTCATGGGTGAATTCCTCGTCCTTGGGCATTCGTCAACCTCCGGCCCCCGCCGGCCCGGCTCTCAGATCAGGCGGGCGGTGTATTCCTCGATGACCCGGCGTCGGTCGAAGTTGCCGACGCTCAAGCTCTTGCGAATTTCCAGATCGTCCCAGCCCGGCTGGACGCCGACTTCGCGGCCCAGTTTCTCCGGACGCACGAAGCGCGGGTCGCGCACCTTGGTGGAGAGGTGGGTGTCGTCGCCCATGAAGACCAGCAGTTGGCGCTCGGAGCGGGAGCGCCCCCGGTTGAGGCGGTTGACCACATCGACCAGGAAGGTTGTGTAACGGTGGGACTGGGGGTTCCAGACCTCGTAGCCGTCCAGGTCGTAGTCGGCCAGCAGGATGGGCCAGAACTGCTCGGGGTGGGGCGCCACGATGCAGCCGCCCAGAGCCCGGGTCTCCTCGATGATCTCCCGGACCTCGAAAAAGTAGTCCAGGGAGAAGTTGCGCTTGACCAGCTTCTTGACGTTGCGCAGCACCAGTTGGGCGCGGTCGATGATGTTATCGACGTAGACGGCGCGCAACTCGTCGAAGTAGCCGGTCAGCAGCTTGTTCTTGATCGCCTCGGTCGGGGTGATCTCGCGGTAGGTCTCCAAGAGCTCCCGGAACTTGCGGGTCTGGATGCGGACGAACTCCAGCAGGCGGTCGTCGGCGGCGCCGCGGGCGGCGGCCTCGCGGAACAGGGGCATCAGCTTGGGGTCGACGATGGTGCCGATGAAGTCGTAGAGCTGGCTGGAGCGGTACTTGAAGGTGTGGGCGACCATCCCCTTGAGGGCGTCGGCCTCGCGCAGCTTGTCGGCGGAGAAGTGCAGCAGCAACTGGACCTTGGTGTTGAACTCGCGGGCGTGGCAGTCGACCTCGGCGCCGGCGCAGCCGTCGAGGGTCAGGAAGACGTTATGCTGGGTGGGGATGACCAGGTCCAGGGTGCGGTTGGGGAAGGTCTTGTCGTAGCGCTGGAGGATCAGCTCCATCGGCACGTACTCGGGGTGCCAGTGGACGGCCAGGACCTCGCGCTGGCTGGGGTAGATGCGGGGCGGTTCGAGAACGCGCTCGACCTGCTCCTCGTCGAGCTCGGTGGAGATCAGCCGCCGGTAGACCTCGCGGTCCCAGGGGGTGGGTTCCCGCTCCGTCCGGGCGGGATCGACCTCGGTCAGGCGACGGTCTCTGCTGGTGCTGGCCTCGCCCACACTCCGCTCCGGGGAAAGACGGGGAACAATCGAATCCAAGGGTCGAATCCAAGGGTTGAAATCAAGGGGTCAATCCAGGGGACGACCCCAAGTCTAGCGATTCATTCCAATCTTACTTAGCTCGTCAATATATGTCCACCTATCCGGCACGAAATCAGAGCGGTTTCGCAGATTGGTTCACTTCAGTATCCTTGAATCTCAACCCGCCATCGGGTGGTGTGGGCGAAGGCCTGGAGCCAGAGATTGTCGAATGCCCATGATCTGTTGAGTAAAGCCCTCACCGCTCAAGCGGGGGCGAGACTTATCTTTCCGATGATCGCCTAACTGTCCCGCTGCACAACGGGGCGGGCCAACAGGTCCGCCCCGGCTTTCTGGAGTGTAACGCATGGCCGGCCGCCTACCCTTCGGCCTCGGCCAGATGGGCGTTGAGCTCATCCACCAGCCGGGCGGTCTCCTCGTCGGTGTAGCGCTTGTTGCGCAGCAGCTCGCCCAGGGAGCCCCAGAAGGGCTCCCCGCAGCGCAGGCAGATCACGCCGCGCTGGAGAAGCCAGTCGGCGGCGGCGGGATGCTCGTCGAGGACGACCTCGACGGGTGTTTGCGGAGTCAGCGGCACGGTTGATCCTCTAGCCCTTGTGCTTGAGCATCAGCTCGAAGTCCTCGAGGACGGCCTCGAGATCATCCTCGTGCTCGACCTCGTCGGTGAGGATCTCGACGACGATGTTGTAGGTCAGCGGATCGGTCTCCTTGACCAGCCCGGCCAGGCGCTGGTAGGTGTCGATGGCGCACTGCTCGCCCTTGATGTTCTGCTCGACGATGGTGCGCACGTAGGGGTCCTCGGGGGGCTCGTAGCCGCAATTGGTCAGATCGTACCACTGCTCGGGAGTCAGCACCGGAGTGCCGCCGAGCTGGACGATGCGGTCGGCCAGCATCCCGGCGTGGCGCAGCTCGTCGGCAGCGTGCTCGACGAGCTCGGCGGTCACGCCCTCGCGCATCGGCCCGGCCACGACCTTGGCGCCCAACCAGTACTGGTAGTAGGCCAGCCACTCGTCGGCCAGGGCCTTGTTGAGTTCCTCGATCAGTTTATCGACGTCGCCGCCGATGATTCCTCTTCCTCGGGTGCCCATGAGGGCTCCTTTCTCGTTCAATAAAAAATGACACGCGCTGGTTGATGAAGCTGGCATGGATTATAGTACCCAGGCGACGGTTTAGGCAAATCCACCCATGGTGATGAACTCCAGGATGTCGGAAGCATAGCCCGGTGCCTCGGTCTCGGCGTAGTCGAGATGCAGGGTGCGGGCCATCGCCCGGGCGCCCTCGACCAGGGAGGCGCGACGCCAGGCGGCTTCGACGGCGTCATGCTTCTCGGGCAGATAGAGAACCTCGTAGAAGTAGCGATCCTCACCGGCCACGGCGCTGCCCGGCAGCAGCGGGATCACTACTTGATAGGCCAGTCGACGTCGACGAACCAGGGCCAGGTACTCGTGGTAGCGCTGGACGATCTTGCTCTGGGGGTCCGGGTTGACGACGTAGATCAACAGCGCGCCCTTGTAGAGAGTCGCCTGCTCCCAGAAGGCCCGCACCCTGTCCTGGTTGTCCGGGTCCAGGGCCACCTTGCTCGGATCGGGCCGGAAAAGGTTGGCTGGATCGAAGTTGATCAAATGATAACCCTTGAGCAGCGGCGCGTCGAAGCCGCGCTTGAGCGCCTCCTCGATTTCGATGTCGTGTTCCCGATAAGCTTTTCGGCGGGTCTCTTCGTCGTCGTAGGAGCGCACCACGGCCCGGGTGGCCAGCACCTGGCGCGCCAGCATCGTGCTGCCGAGATAGCGGCCGTTGTTGAGCGCCTTGAGTTGCAGATGCCGCAGGCGCAGCTCCGCCGGAGCACTGGTCAAACGGATGCGTACCCGGCGTGAGGGTTGGTGGGTCAGGGGACCGGCGAAGGGATCGAGGAAGCGCCCCCCGTCGGGCAGCCAGTCCAGGACCCGACAGAGCCACTCGTGACGCATGAGGTCACCGGCGTTACCGGTTTCATAATCAAGATTGGGAACGGCCATCGGTGCTACTCCAGGGATGTTGGTCGAATTGCTGGAAGAAAATCTTCGGTCATCGCCCGCCGACAGACCTTCGCCGACGCCCTCCCGGCCCGGCAACAAATCGTCGACCCGGCGCCCGGGCTTTGGCACGTTTCTTGCGATACCGTACCCACGGCGAAACCCGTGGCCCGGCCACCTCGAGGCGCGGAGTCACGGCGCCCGGTCGCGAGGATTGCAAGAAACGTGCCAAAGCCGTTGCCGGAGCGGCGGTGTCTGGTTCGAGGCGCGAAGGTCCGTCGGCTCAGTCGACGATGAACTCGACGGCGTCCTTGCCGTAGGTGGGCCGGGGCACGACGCGGAACTCCAGACCCAGGGTCTCGGCCACGGCGGCGGCGCCGCGACGCAGAGAGGAGAGGCGCCAGCGGGCCAGCAGATCGTCGTTGAGTTCGGCCTCGGGCAGGTAGATCAGCTCGCGGAAACAGCAATCCTCGCCGTTGATGCCGGTCTCGGCGATGGGCGGTACGATGCAGCGCACAATCAGGCGGTGGCGCTGAACCAGGTCCAGGTCGAGGTTGTAGCGTCCGGCGTGGGGGCTCTGGGGGGCCTCGTTGTCCAGAGAGATCAGCAGGGCGTGGGGGTAGTCGGCGACCTCGCGCCAGAAGCGGCGCAGGCGGTCCTCGTTGGATTCGTCGAGGACTCCCTTGTCCGGGTGGGGCTGGAAGAAGAAGTCGGGATCGATGAGAACCAGACTGTAATCGCCCAGGCCCAGGGCGTCCAGACCGTGTTCGAGGCGTGATTCCACCTCGATGTTCTCGTTTTCGTAATCGGCGCCGTACTCGTTATTCTCGTCGTAGACGTGGATGGTGTGGCACTCGGCGAGTTTGTTACGGGCTAGAAGCGAGCTGCCGTAATAGCTGCAACCACGGATGGCCGGGCGCTGCTCGGTTAGCAGCTTGAGCTCCATCGGCGCCGCTGAGAGGCGGGTTTTCGAGCGCACACTCAAGGGATGGGTGGTGGGTCCGGCGAAGGCGTCCAGGTAGGAGCCGTTTGGCGGCAGCCAATCGAGGACGCGGGTGAGCCATTCGTGTTTGATCAGGTCGCCGGAGTTGCCGGCCTCGTGGGCGCACATGATGGGCATGATTGTCCTCTCTCTTGGTCGGTCGTCGGGGCCTGGGGTCGATTATCCGTGGTCAAGGGTAGAGCGATTCGGCTGAAGGCTGTGGCGATCAGGCGGTGCAATGGCCAGCTTGAGTGATTCGCGATCATCGGAGTCGTCGCCGCGCAAAACGAGAGCGTAGCGTGGTGATGGCTCGTCTGGTTGACAAGCAGCGGCTGGTTGCATTTTGCGCCGCGGGCAGCCGAGAGACTGTCGGCACCCGCGGTCAGGTCGAAGGCCGATGCTGGATGACCGGCTACAACCTGCTTAGGCGATGAGCTGCATGGAAAAAACGCGACCCGGGGGTCGCGCCTTAATCAACACAAGCTGGAAAAGAAAACGGGCGGCCGGCCGTCGCTTGGACGGTTCGGCCGCTCGGTGAGCTTGGGAGTGAATCTCATTGCGTGCTACCGGGTGCGCCTACCGCACTGGGCTGTTTTTCAGTATTCGTTGATCAATCCGAGGCAATTCTAAAAAGGCCGTGGCGGCGGCGTCAAGACGCCCGGAGAGAATCCGCCTCAGGCGTCCAGCATGGGAATGCGCACGCCGCGGCGCCTGGCGTTGCCGACGGCCCGCTCGTAACCGGCGTCGGCGTGGCGACAGATGCCCAGGCCCGGGTCCGTGGTCAGCACCCGGGAGAGTCGTCGGTCCATCATCTCGCTGCCGTCGGCGACGATGACCATTCCGGCGTGCTGGGAGTAGCCCATCCCCACGCCGCCGCCGTGGTGGACGCTGACCCAACTGGCACCGCCGGCCACGTTGAGCATGGCGTTGAGAAAGGCCCAGTCGCTGACGGCGTCGGAACCGTCCCGCATCCCCTCGGTCTCCCGGTTGGGGCTGGCCACCGAACCGCAGTCCAGGTGATCGCGGCCGATGACCACGGGGGCCTTGAGCTCGCCCTCACGGACCATGCGGTTGATCTCCAGGCCGAAACGCTCGCGGTCGCCGTAACCCAGCCAGCAGATGCGGCAGGGCAGGCCCTGGAAATGGACCTGCTTTTGCGCCTTCTCGATCCAGCGCTTGAGGGCCGCATCCTCGGGGAACAGGCGCAGCACGGCCTCGTCGGTGCGGTAGATGTCCTCGGGATCGCCGGAGAGGGCGGCCCAGCGGAAGGGGCCTTTGCCGTCGCAGAACAGGGGACGGATGTAGAGGGGCACGAAGCCTTCGATATTGAAGGCCTCCGGGGCGCCGCGCTCGACGGTCTGGCCGCGGATGTTGTTGCCGTAGTCGAAGGCGACGGCGCCGCGGCGCTGGAGTTCGAGCATGGCGTTCATGTGCTCGACCATCGCCGTCAGGGAGCGCCGCTTGTAATCCGCCGGATCGTTCGAGCGCAGCGCGTCGGCCTCGGCGACACTCATTCCGTTGGGAATGTAGCCGTTGAGCTCGTCGTGGGCGCTGGTCTGATCGGTCAGCACGTCCGGGGTGATCCCCCGGCGGACCAGTTCGGGCAGCACATCGGCGCAATTGCCCACCAGGCCGATGGAGAGGGCCTCGCCCTTCCCGGTGAACTCGTCGACAAGGGCCAGGGCCTCGTCGAGGTCCGTGGTGATCCGGTCGCAGTATCCCTGGTCGATGCGGCGCTGGATGCGCTCGGGACGGCACTCGACGTCCAGGCAGACCCCGTCGTTCATCGTGACGGCCAGGGGCTGGGCGCCGGACATCCCGCCCATGCCGCCGGTGAGCGTCCAGCGGCCCCGCAGGCTGCCGCCGAAGTGCTGACGGGCCAGCTCGGCCAGG
>WJMB01000356.1 GCA_014728185.1 Candidatus Coatesiibacteriota bacterium | reverse complement strand
TGGGCAACTCCGTCGTCGTCGAGGTCTACGACGACGGCGCCGGTATCGATCCCCACAAGATCGGCGACCGCGCCGTCGAGCTGGGGCTGATCACCCGGGAGGAGCGCCGCCACTTCGAAGAGGACCAACTGCGGCGGCTGATCTTCACCCCGGGCTTCACCACCGCCGCTGAACTCACCGAAACCGCCGGGCGCGGCTACGGCCTGGACATCGTCGAGAAGCGGCTCAAGGAGATGCGCGGCGCTGTTGAGATCGACTCCCAGCCCGGCTCCCACACCCGCTTCACCCTCACGCTGCCCCTGACCCTGGGCATCAGCGAAGGACTGTTCATCGGCGTGGCCGGTCAGACCTACGCCCTGCCCCTGGTCGAGGTCGAGGAGACCCTCAGCCTGGATACCGAGCTGCTGACCACCCTCTCCGGTCTCGAGGTCTACCGCCATCGAGAGCTGCTGCTCCCCGTGCTCCGTCTGGGCAGCCTCTTCGGCTCCGGCGACGGCGAGATCGGCAGCTTCGTCGTCATCGTCCGCTCCGGCGAGCGCCAGTTGGCCCTGATCATCGAGACCCTGCTGGGCAAGGAGGAGATGGTCATCAAGCCCACCGGCGGTCTGCTGAAGAACCTGCCGATGTTCGGCGGAGCAACCACCCTGGGCGACGGCACCGTGGCGCTGATCATCAACCCCGACGACCTGGCCGCCCCGGCCCGAGCCGTCCCGGCCGCCCGCCGGGCGCGCCGCCGCGTCGAAGAGGCCCCCGCCGAAGCCGCCGTCGAAACCGTCGAACCAGCTGTCGAAACCGCCACACCGGCACCCCGGCGCGAGGAGCGCCTGGACCTGGTGCCCGACACCGCCGGCGAGGGCTACGGCATCAGCGTGCTCCTCGTCGACGATTCGGTCAGCATCCGCAACTTCGTCGGCCGGATGCTCTCCCGGCGCGGTTTCGAGGTGCGCACCGCCGCCGACGGCCTCGAAGCCCTCCAGCTCCTTGACGAGCGCGAGTTCGATTGTGTGCTCACCGATCTCGAGATGCCCCGCATGCATGGCTACGAGCTGATCAGCGAGATCAAGAGCAGCAGCAAGACCCGACATCTGCCGGTGATGATCCTGACCGCCCGCACCGGCGAGAAGCACCGCCAGCGCGCCCGGGAACTGGGCGTCGAGGTCTTCCTCACCAAGCCCTTCAACGAGCGCGCCCTGGTCGAGCAGCTCATCGAGCTCTCGCGGGGATAGCGACCCATGCCGAACACGATCCGGGTGCTCATCGTCGACGACTCCGCCTTCGTCCGCCGCTCCCTGGCCCGCATCGTGACTACGGACCCGCGCCTCGAGGTGGCCGGTTTCGCCGCCGACGGCAACGAAGCCGTGGCCAAGGTCCGAGAGCTGCGCCCCGACGTGGTGACCATGGACGTGATGATGCCGCGGATGGACGGCATCGAGGCTGTCCGCCGGTTGATGAACACCGACCCGGTACCCATCGTGATGGTCTCCTCCTACACCGAGAAGGGCGCCGCCTATACCGTGGAGGCCCTGAGCCTGGGGGCCATCGACTGCGTCCTCAAGCCCGAGCGCAGCGTCTCCCTGGACCTGCACCTGATCACCGAGGAGCTGATCGGTAAGCTGCTGCTGGCCTCACGCATCCGTCCAGTGCGCAACGCCCGCCTCGGCGAGGAGGACCACCGCCGAACCTCCGCCTCTGCTGTCAAATCAACCACCCAGCGACGCCCACGACGGCGGAGCGAAACCCTTCCGGAGTCCGCCGAACCCGTACTGCGGTTCGTCGCCCTGGGCTCCTCGACCGGCGGGCCCGCCGTCTTGCGCCGCCTGCTGGCCCTGCTGGCGCCGGACTTCCCCCTGCCTCTGGCCATCGTCCAGCACATCACCCCCTCGTTCTTCAACGAGCTGGTGGCGATCTTCGACCGGGTCTGTCCACTGCCGGTCAAACGGGCCGAGGAGGGCGAGGCCGTTCTCCCCGGTCGGGTCTATCTGGCCGCCCCGCGCTCCCACCTGGTCGTCGACGAGCGTCGCCGCTTCCGCCTGCGCACCGGCGAACCCGTCTCCGGTCACCTGCCCTCGGCCAGTGTGCTGATCGAAAGCGCCGCCCGCGTTTACAGCACCCACGCCGCCGGGATAATCCTCTCCGGGATGGGTGACGACGGCGCCGCCGGAATGAAACACCTCGCCGAGCGTGGCGGCCGGGTCTACGTCCAGGACGAGGCCAGCTCCGTGGTCTACGGTATGCCCAAGGCCGTGCTCGATGCCGGTGTCAACGCCGTCAGCGTGCCCGCCGCAGGGCTGCCCCACCTCTTTCACCGGCTCTGCGAACTGGCTGGGAACGTCTAGCGCCACGACCGCCCGGCGAGACCTTTGCCGAACCGACCTGGTCTCCGACCACGTTCGACTCCAACCCGAGCCCGGCTTTGGCACGTTTCTTGCAGCAGGGCGGGGTGGCCGGTCGCCGGGCTGCCGCGGCGTTTCCGCAAGAAACGTGCCAAAGCCGGGCCGGACCGGGGGCTTGGTTTCCCGCTGTTCGGCAAAGGTCTCGCGCGGGAATCACCGGCTTGTGTGCCCACGTCATGTCGAGGTGAGTGATGAAGTGTCTGCTCTGCGAGCTGGAAGGCATCGCCTACGCCGTGCGCGTGGAGGAACTCCGGCGCATCGAGGAATCGGCCGGGGCCGGCCCGCGCTTCCATCCCTGGCAGTGGGCGCTGGGGACCCGGGGCAAGCGGCGGCCCAAGGCCACTTTCGCTGGATTGCTGCACCTGCGTGGTCCCGCCGATCCCGTTCTCTACGTCGACAGTTATTCCGAGATCCTCGAGGTGCCCGATACCGCCTTGACGCCCTTTCCCACGACGGCCAGCCGTCTGCCGGAAGCGCTCTTCGCCGGGGTGTTGATCCGCGACGACGGGCCGAGCATCCTGCTCGATCCCGCCGGCTTCCCCGCCCACGAAGAATCAGCCGACCTGGAGGTGGCATCGTGAGCCCGGCCCATCGGTTACGTTGCCTGGTTTTCGTCCAGGACGGGCGCCGCTGGGCGGTGCCCGTGCCCGGTGTCGTCGAGGTCCTGCGCGAACCCCGCCTGCATCCCGTCCCCAGCCCAGCCGAAGACGCGGTGGGTATGCTGCTCCACGATGGACGCGCCCTGGCGGCGCTGGTGCTCGAGGGTGATTATAGCGCGGACTTCAACTACGCCGTTGTGGTTGGAACCAGTGAGGACCGCGTCGCCCTGTTGACAGACGACGCGGGGAATCTGGAGAATCTGGACGCCGAGAAGCTCTCTGGGCTGGAGAAGGGGCTTCGCGAAGAGATCCATCCCGCCGTCGTCCGCCTGTGGCGCGACGATGACATAGAGATCGCCGTGTTGGATCACCGCAGATTGTGCTCACTGCGAAGATGACACTGGATTGAGATCGATAGGAACGTGTTTGTTTCGCCGTTTCCACAGGGAATCGGTTTTCTTGTATCGTATCGGCAAAGGCGGAACTTGACCGAGCCCCTTCGGTCGGCTAGACTTATAGCTACATCGTTACACGCGCCCGCTACCTCGACCAACCGCCTCGATCAAGGCTGGTGGACAGATGACCGCCCAAGACGAACGTATCCTCTATCTAAAAATCGACGGGAAGCAGTACGGTCCGGTATCCTCGGCTACCGTCAAGCGCTGGATCGAAGAGCGGCGCTTCGGCCCCAACGATTATCTGCGCAAGATCGATCAGAACGCCTGGGTCCAGGCCAAGAACGTGGCCCACCTGAGCATGCTGTTCAATCAGTCGCGCAAGCTGGAGGGAACCCGTTCATTCAACAACTGGATCGACGCGGTGGATTCGGGCGCCCTGGTCGCCCTGACCTACGAGGGTCAGAAGGCCGAGCGCGAGCGGATTCGCAAAGAGCAACAGGAGTTGGAAGAGCGTCGTGAGGAGCTCGAGAAGCTGGCCCGGCAGGCCGAGATGACCAAAGAGGAAGCCGCCGAGCTGGATGAGCGCCGCCGTCAGCTCGATGACGAGGCCCTGCGCTTGCAGTCGGAGAACGAAGAGATCATGCGGATGGAGAGCGAGGTCCGTCGACGCCGTCGCCGTCAAACCTTCGTCGTCGTCGCCATCATCGCCGCCGTCCTGGGGGCGGGCACCTGGTTGACCATCGAATTGATCGGAGCCCGGGCCGATCTCGAAGAGCGGATCGCGGCCATCGATGAACGGCTCGAAGCCATCGATGAGCGACTGGTCGCTCTGGATGAGCGGATTGAGCGTGCCCGCGCCACTGGTGACACCGAACTCGTCGAGGCCCTCGAGGCCGAGCGGATCAAGCTGGAGGAGGAACGCGCCGGACTTGAGGCCGAGCTGGCCGAGGTCGAGGAGGAGCGCCACGCCGACACCCCGGAGATCGAAGAGGAGGAGACCGAGGTGCAGGGGCGCACCGGGCGCATCGCCGTCGCCGGCGATGTGCAGATCACCGGCGCCGGCTCGGGACACAGCGACCGCTCGAAGACCACCGTCACCGCCATGGTCAACAGCGCCCTCTCCGGGGCTCGCGGCACTTACAACGAGTTGCTGAAAAGCGATCCCAACGCCTCGGGCTCGATCACCCTGATCTTCACCATCAATCCCGACGGCTCGGTCTCCGGCGCCACCGGCTCGAACAACAAGCTGCCGGCCGGCGACCTCTTCGGCAGCATGATCCGCTCCCTCCAGGGGCTGCGCTTCCAGCCCATCGAGGACGGTCCGGTCAAGGTCAGCTACCCGGTCTCGCTGACGCCCAACTGATAACCGCCGGGTGGAGCGGCATTGTCGCGGGGGTCAGCTGGACTGTACCCGACGACGAGTTATACCAGCCACCCGCCCGGACCGGGCGGGTGGCTGGTAGGCCAAAGCGGCCGCCATCGGGCCTGAATCGCTGGACCGTGGCTGGTGGGACCGTCGAGGGAGGCGCGATGGTTCTATGTCTGTGTGTCGCCGTTGGATTCTGAGCCCCGTTGCCTGATGCCGATGGGGTTTGCCGCCCAAGATGGGTCAATGGAGATGGTCAACAGCGGGTTGTGGACGATTTGAGCGACAGGGAACGGGACAGCTTCGTCAAGCGCACGCTGCGTGGTCTGAGCGCTTTCCTGGGCCGCCAGTGGACGCGTGAGCGCACCAGCCTGCGCTTCGACTGGGGCTTCCTCGGCCTGGTGGGCTTCTACGGTCTGCTGCTGGCGGTGATGCCCAGTCCGGCGTCCGATCCCTTCGAGCTCGACGTCCCTGCCGACGGCAGCGTGGTCGCCACGGCTCTGCCCCTGGAGCGGGGCAGGCTCTACAAGGTCACCGTGGGCGGGGTCTACCGCTACCGCTTCGGTTCTCTGGCCGACGCCCAGTTCCGCTCCAGCGAGGGGGAGAGCTTCGATGTGCTCTTCCCCACCGTGGTCATCAACGACCGGCTGGCCCGGGCCCAGCATCGCGACATCGAGCGCCACCGCTACACCTTCTACATCGCCGGTGAGGGTGTGCCCCTGACCGCCCGCATCTACGACTTCTGGGAGCGCGGCTTCGGCGACGAGGTCATCCCCTACTGGGACAACGCCGGGCGGTTGGTGCTCAACGTCCGCGAGGCCGATTTCCGCTGCCGGCCCCTGCCCGACCCGGCCCGGGACGGCCGCCCGCTCTACCTGCTCCATTACGATCTGGACCCGGTGCCCGAGCCGACGGACACAGTGACGCTGCGAGTCTGGCGGCTTGACGACGAGCTCGACGACGGCCGCGAGCTGGTCTTCCTCGCCGACACCGACCAGCCCGTCGAGAGCTACGGTGATCGCCGCTACCTGGGCCGCGAGGGTGCCAATGACTTCGGCTGGAACGGCACGGCCAACCTGGGGCGCTTCCGCGACCGCCCCGTGCCCTTCGGCGACTACCTGGCCGAGGTGCGCGTTGAATCGGCGGGACGCAGTTTCTCCACCGTCGACTGGAGCCGGCCCGACGACACCGTCCACTTGGCCGTGCTGCCCACCGCCGCCGATCCCGACGGTCCCTTCCGCCTGGAACAGCTAACCGACGCCGAGGGGCGCGCCCTCTATGGTTACAAGCCACCGCGGGCCCTGACCCCGGTGCTGGGTCCCGCCGAGGTCGCCTCGACCCATCCCGGCTTCCCCTGCCTGGCCCACCAATCCGGTCTGACCGACGCCCCGGGCTACCACAGCCCCGTGCTGACCCACCTCAAGCGACGGCTCAATCTGGCCCTGACCACGGCGGCGGAGCTCGACGGCGTCGGCTTCACCCCCTGCGGCGATGTCGACGGGCAGTTCGACGAGGAGTTGGTCCGCCTGCTGGGGGCCTTCCGCGAACGCTTCCCCTTCGCCGATCCCGCCGCCGAGGCCTTCCTGCGCCGCTACGGCAACCTGGCCGGCGAGCTGGGCGAGGGACCCGTACCCGCCGAGCTGCTTTCCCGGGTGGTCTCACCGGCGGTCTTCGCCGCCCTGAACGGACTGCGCTTCAGCCTGCCCGGCCTGCCCGGCGAGTGGACCCTGGACGACTTCGACAACCTGCCCTTCTACGATGCCGACAACCCGCGGCGCAGCCTCTACCACCGCTTCGCGAACCTCGCCGCCCGTTTCAACGCCGCTCGGCCCGACGGCGAGCCCCACCCAGGCTTCCTCGAACCCGATCAGCGCGAGCTGCTGCTCAACACCCGCGCCCGCTACGACATTGCCGACGGGGCCTTCCGCGCCTTCTGCCAGGCCGTCAGTTATCAGGAGTGCGGCCTGATGCACGTGCTGGGCTCGGGGCGCAGCTACCGCGCCGCCTACGGTCACGGCTCGGCCACCGGCTATATGCAGCTCACCGGCGACCCCGTGCGCTCGGGCTCCTACCAGCTCTTCTACGACGTCGACGGCGAACCGGTGCGGGTCGGTTTCCCCTCCCTGCCCGTCGAGACCCGCTACGACCTGCGCTACATCAACGAGCTCAACCTTCAGGTGGGCATCCAGTACCTTAAGCTGGTGCTGGCCTCGCAGAGCCGCTGGGAGTACGATCCCCGTTGTCGGGACGCCTACCGGCCCGGCGGCGTGCTGGACTTCACCACCCGCTGGGGGACGATCCTGCGCCTCAAGCTGGCCGGGGCGATGTACAACGCCGGACCCTACGGCGTCAAGGTCATCCTGCGCGATGTCTACTCGACGATCCCGCCGCCGCCGGAGGGCGTCGGCGAGGCCGCCTGGTACCGGGATCAATTGGCCGCGATCGATTCCGCCCCGCCCGGGCCGGTCGGTGAAGACGAAGCTGAGAGCGACGCCGAACCCGACGCCGCCTTTCGCGATGACCCCGCCGCGTCCGCCGACACCGCCCAAGCCGCCGAATTGGAATCCGTTCCCGCCGACTTCCCCTGGTCGGCTCCGCCGGCCTACGAGATGGACTACCCCGGGATGCCCGGCCTGGATTACTTCTACGGTCCCTGCGGCGGCGACATCGAGCCCTTTCTGATCCGCTTCGCCCTGGACCTGCGCCGCTACCTGGCCGGGAACTACAACTTCCCCTGCGAGAGCTACCCCGGTGGGCGCGAGCGCCTATACCAGATATTCAAGATGCTGGGACCTTTCTGGATCAATCGCGGCGCCGGCGGAGACTGGGCCCGCGCCGCCCTGATGAAGCTTGAACGCGAGGTCATCGGCTACGTGCGCGGGATGGAGCGCAACGTGCCCCTGTTCTGGGACTACGGCGAAGAGATCTTCCGGGACCAGGAGTTCGGCCGCCTGAGCTCCCAGGGCAAGACCCGGGCCGAAATGGCCGGCGACGAGCCCGCCGAAGACGAAACCGAAGAACCCTCATCCGATGAACCGGTCGATCCCACCGGTGAGACCCCGACCCCCGAGGAGGCCCTGCTCCCCGAGGTCCGACGCGAACCGCCGCCGCCCACCGACGAGGGCGACGACGATGAACCTAACGAGTAAACCGCGCCCGGACCTCGGCAAAACCAGACAGGCCAAGGGCGTCCTCCCCGCCCGGCGTTGGCACGTTTCTTGCAGCAGGGCGAGGATGCCCCTCGCCCGACCCGGCCCCGCATTCCGCAAGAAACGTGCCAACGCCGCCGCACCGGAGTCGGTAACGGCGGCTTTTCCTGTAATCCGGTTTTGCCGAGGTCCCGACGATCCGCTGCGCGGTATCAAGCCGACTGTTTAATCTTCCCGATAGAAACATTCGTAACCACTATTGGCGGCTGATCGAGATGATCAATCACTCTCCGGCTGCTTTGCTGGAAGTGGTTGCGTAATTGTCTGGAAGCTGAAACCGTGTTATCTTACCAAACAGTGAGCAGGTGCCCAGGCTGGAGAACGTGAGTGAAACATGTCAGAAAGCGGCGGTTGTTATGGCAGATGATGAAAAGAGTGTAATGAAGGCTTTGCCGATCCTGCTCACGGTGGGTCTGCTCCTCGGCGGTTGCGGCGGCTTCGATCCCCCGGCCTGGAACAGCGGCGAGTGGGTCGCCTACCGTCTGCCCAAACACCGCGCCGAGCTGCGACTAGAGCTGCTGCCCTCGCTGGAGGAGCACCTGATCCTCCAGGCGCGTTACGACGATCACGACGATCACCTGATAATGCAGCTCGAACTCGACCGCGACTCCGTCGAGTCCTTCCGCGACGCTTACTACACGCTGGTCGACGAGCCCGAGGTCTACCGACTGGGCGCCGGAGCGCTGCTCGAGCTGGTCGAAGATCTGTTCGAGAAGGCGTCCGGGGCGGTGCTGCTGGCCGAGGAAGGCGGTGAGCCCATTCGCCTGGAGGGTCCCGAGCTTTTGGAATTCCTCGGCGGTCTCACCAACCCGACGGCGCCCACCGACGACCTGACCTATACCACCGTCAGGTTCCTCTGGAAGCCGGAGACCGCGCGCGTGCCCGGAAACCTGATCTCGATGGAGAACGGCGTGCTGGTGCTCTCCGAGGAGGTGCCGATCAGCGGCCTGGTCCACGTCAACCTGGACGCCGGGGACGAGGTCCTCTGGCTGGAGCTTGATGACTTCGGTTTCGCCGGCGCCGTGGATCTCTTGCAGCTCCTCTCCTCGATACCCTAGAGGGATCGGTACATCTCTGGAGACGTTGCATTGATGAAGAAATGCCAGGGGAAGGTATCATTACAAGAATCTGGAACTATATCAGCAGCAATGGAGAGCTCCCACGAAGAAAACCCCTGATAACCGCCCGACGCAAGGTGTCAGCTCGAGAATACGCATTACTGATACAAGGCTAACATGCAACAGGTTGCTGACAGCCCGTCCTCCATCAGTTGTGGTTTCCAACTTCAGCGAGAGAGCATCCCACCGGGAAATGCTGTCTTGTTGGTTTGGATGATTATCGTTGCGATTGATAAAAGCTTGTCAGAGATAGACTGCCCCAAAAAGTCCCGTTTAGTTCAATTAGCTTTCATAATACCCTGATCTGATCAACCTTGCTACCATGACTCCCAGACACTTGGGGCTTGACGACTGCGGAAGGAACAGCGCGATGAGCAATCCCGCCGAGGAGCTGACCCGTCGGGTCATCGATGATTACCACAGGTTGAACGCCGAGGCGGTCGTGGCGCAGTTGATCGGTCACGGCTACCGGGCCGCGCTCGCGGAGGATAGACAAGCCGCTCTGGAGCGGATACTTGAAAGCGTTCCCGCTGGAGCCGACGTTGGCGCCGGCGGTTCGTTGACGCTGGGTCAACTGGGCGTTCTCGAAGCCCTGCGCCAGCGCGGGCACGAGGTGCACTACCCCCGGGGTGGCGAATCGCCCGAGGAGAAACTACGCCTGCGTCATGCCGGGCTGGCGGCCCGGGTTTACTTGAGCGGTGTCAACGCACTTACCAAGGACGGCGAAATCGTCAACCTCGACGGCATGGGCAACCGCGTCGCCGCGACCTGTTTCGGTCCCGAGCGGGTGATCTTCGTCTGCGGGATCAACAAGCTCTGCGAGGACCTGGAGTCAGCCGTGGTCCGCGTCCGGGAGTACGCCGCTCCGGCCAATGCCATGCGCCTGGAACTTGACACCCCCTGCGCCGCCACAGGTTTTTGTCACGACTGCGACGCTGCGCGGCGGATCTGCAACCGCCTGGTGATCCACCTGCGCGCCGGTCGCCAGGAGTGCCACTTCGTGCTGGTCAACGAGGACCTGGGTCTGTAGAGACACGGTCCTCGGCGTTATCCTGTAGCGGGTTGACGCCTAAAGCATTGTATTGCAAAGAAGCAGTCCCCAAGGACTGCTTCTTGTGTATGCCGGCCGCTTCCGTCGGGCCGGTTACTGGACCAGATAGTTGACCGGGTCGAGGGGGATGTTGTTCAGGCGGACCTCGTAGTGCAGGTGCGGGCCGGTTGTGGCGCCGGTGACGCCCACGGTGCCGACGACCTGGCCGGCGTTGACGCGGTCGCCGATCTCGAAACCCAGGGTGCCCATGTGGGCGTAGCGGGTCTGATAGCCGTTTCCGTGGTCGACCCAGATGGTCAGGCCGTAAGCCCCGCGGTAGGAAGCCTCGGTCACCACGCCGGAGGCCGGGCAGCGCACTGGGGTGCCAATGGGGGCGGCGATGTCGAGCCCCTTGTGGGGGCCGTGCCAGCGGGGTTCGCCGAAGTAACTGGTGATCACGCCCTGGAGCGGCACGCCGTAGGGCACATCGGGGCTGATCGTCGAAATGCGGCTCTCCAGGTCGCGCAGCAGGCTGTACATGTCTTGGCTGAGCTCGGCCATCTCTGAGAGCAGCAGCGCTTCGTTGGCGGCGTACTCGTGGGCCGAGTGGTCGTCGTAACCGAAGCTGGTCAGAACGTGGGGCTCCTCGCCCTCTCGCTCGGCTTCATCGAGCTCGGTCACCGGTATCTCGCCGTCCTCGGGGCCGGGGCCGCCGCGGCCGAGTTCGACCCCTTCGGGTGCGCCCTCCTCGAGCTTGAAGCCGGCCATGATCCGCAGGTTCTTGTAGAAGTTCTGCAGTTGGGCCAACTGGGCGCGCACGCTCATCATCGAGCGTTCGTAGGCCAGGCGGTCGCGCTCGGCGGCCAGGCGCAGCGAGGTCAGCTCGGAGCTGGAGATCATCGCCGAGCCCTTGTATTCCTGGTTCTTGCGCGTCAGAAATTCGTTACGCTCCTCGAGCGGCTCGACCTGGGCGCTGGCCTCCTGGTAGCGCCAGGCGTAGTAGAGCGCCGTGCCGCCCAGGCCGATGACGATCAACGCCACCAGTGCGATCACGCCGATCACGGCCCAGCGTGGTATCAGGTAGGGTTTGCTCTTGCCCCCGGCGTGGGGCACGATCATCAAAGACATCTTGCCGCGCAGCGGCATGCTCGATCCTCCGGTTTAGCGTCTCTCCAGGAACTCCGCGGGGCTCGGCGCCAACAGCACGCGCCAGCGACCCTCTCGATCGATCAACTGGATAAGGAGCTGGGTGGAATGGCCGTTGCCCCGGTCATCCCGGAAGAGCATACGAACCAGATAGTCGAACCGATCGGCTGTAATCTCATCGATCTCGATTATCTCGTACTCCTCCACCGAGGTTAGCAGATAGAGCTGATCGAGATGCGTACGGAAGTCCGTGCGACTCTCCGCCAGCTCTGTTTCATCGAGGGAATCCCACTCCGTGAACCAGATCAGCTCCAGCACGGCGGGGTCGTTGCTCTCCACCGCTTCGATATAGGCGGCGAGGGTCGCCTCGGGACCGCTGCCCGAGTCGTTAGAAGCCGAACATCCGACGATTAATAGTGTGGCTGATAGCATGAGTGTCGGGGTATGCTTCAAAAAGACCTTCCCTGAGAATGGCTGGAGGAGGTTAGCACAGGATTTAGTCTCAGGCAAGGCTCGGGTTCGTCGGTCGGCTCTTTGGAACGGCTACCGCCGTTCGAGCGGAGGTTGCAAGCGGTGCTAAACAGTCAATGAGCCTGGGTCGGCGAAAATGGTAGAGGGTAGCCTTGGAGAAGCAAGAGGGTTTTAGTCGTCACCATCCACATTCTTGCTGGCGGGCAAGCAACCTTCGCTGGAGCCTGGACTGACAGCGGTCCAGCGGCCCGGAAGAGGAGGTGGATTGGGCTCATGGGTCGAATCTGTTCTTCTCCGGCCTGTTGCGTGTTGTCGCCTGAAGATTCAGCGGTTCTTCATACCTTGGCGAGGCTGATCCTGAGTCTTTTCGGCAGACCTTGCCGACGATAACGCACTCTCTTCGGCATGACCGTTCGATGCAAACCAAACGGGAGGGCTCGCGCCCTCCCGTCGGTATAGCTGATTCGTTATCCGAGATGTCCCGATACGGGGTATTAGTCCATGGACCCGTGGGTCCCGCGGTCCCTTGGACCGCGCCGCAATCCCCGCAACGGAATTCCGCTGTGGGTTAAGACTGCGGCTCGAGGCTGAAGGGTATTCGTACCTTGACTACCCCGTCCACCCCGAAGATGGACCAACTGTTTACAGTCGAGACGATCTCGTTGGCGAGGGCCGAGTTGCCCGTGGTGTTGCTGGCAACCGAGGCCGAGATGGCACCGTTGGTGACGGTGACGTTTAGAACGATACGCCCCGCCAGGGTGGGATTATCACCCAGGTAACCCTGGTAGATGCGCTTGATCTGGCCGCCGCGCGAGGCGAAGAAACTGGAAACCTTCGATACGCCGGCGTCGGAGGCCGTTGTAGCGCCGGAGTCGACCTCGGTGCGGACGACAACGGGCGCCGCGGATACCCGGGTTGGCAGGTCCCCGGACCCGATTTCACCGCTGCCGACTATCCCGGCGGTTCCAGCTCCGCCGGCCGCGAATCCGGCCGCCGCGTCACCACCGGCTCCACCGGCTCCCGCTCCGCCGCCGCTGACCGATACCGTGCCGCCCTCGCTGAACAGCGAGGTGGAACCGTCGCCGACGATGCCGGAGACGCCTCCCGCACTGGCCACGATATTGGACGTGATGGCCTGAAGCATGAAGTCGGCCGCGCCCGAACCCAGGGCCGCGCCCTGGCTGGCCGCGTCGGCCGTACCGGCGCCGCTGTCGCTGGAGCCGCTACCGCTGCCGCTGCTCTGGCTGGAGGTGTCGGCGACTACGGCTTCCTCTTCGCCTTCACCACCATCACCGGTATCGACTACCTCGGATTCCTGGCTGACGGTGACGGTTTCCTGTTGATAGACCTGGGCTAGAATGTCTTCTTTAGAGGGTGGCTCGACCAAGGTGGTGGCCAGATAGAACAGGCCGCCGAGGATGGTCGAGAAGCCGAGAAAACCGGCGAATATCTTCTGATCCGGTTCCAACCAACTGCCGGAGGTGATGCTGTCGGCCAGACGCGGCTCTCCGGCCACCTGCTTCGGCGTGGGTGTGAAGAAGCCGAAGTGGATGGTGATGTCGGAGACGCGTATTTGACCCTTTTTCTGGCGGTCGGCGTGGAAAACATAACCGTTTCTCTGGTGGGGTAGGAACCCGCAGACCCTTAGATCGCGCAGCGAGATGGTCGAATCACCGACGTGGATCTTGCCGTTCATTTCTTCGTCGATGAAGAAATCGTACGCATCTCCCCGCTTGACCGCCAGGGTGTGTTTCTGCGGTGTGTTCGGATCGTGGTTGAGCACGATATCGCAGTCCGGAGACTGCCCCACCGTGATGGTGTCGTTTTCCGGGATCAGTCGTTTGACAATCCGGTCACCTCGGGAGACCACTAAACCCAGGACCTGTTCTGAAGGTCCGCTACTCATGTGATCACTCCCCGGTTGCGTACTTCTGTAGGTTTTGGGTCGCGGCCAGCGAGATACTCAGATATCCCGAAGCCGCTGCTGTTGAGACGACGCTTTTCGCGAGGCTGAACAGGTGGTTCTCGTCCAGCAGGATCATAATCTTGAGTCGGTCCGTTAATTCCTCCTCTTCCTCGCCGATGTTCGAGGCGATATTTCTTTGTTGTTCGACCGCCTCCTCCAGCACGACCTGCAGGGGCTTGATGACCAGATCGTCCGAGCCCTGGGCCTCCATGGTCGACATGACCCGATCCTCGTTGAAGAAGATCTGGTCCTGACCGATCGCCAGCCGATCGACGAAACCGGCTTCGTTTTCGTTGTCGGATTCGGGAAGCACCAGGGTGGCTTCGGTCGCCGAGAGGTCGCCCTGGGTGGAGAAGGTCTTGAGCAGGAAAACCAGGATGATGGTCATCATGTCCATCATTGAGGTGATCCTCAGGCTTTCATGCTCCTCTTCGGCCCGCAGATGGTGGAGTTTGAACTTGGTTGCCTTGGTTGGTGATTGTGCGCCGGGCATTCAGCACCTCCTTTCGATCCCGGTTACTGCGGCACTGCGCCGCCGAAGATAACGCTGGGGAACAGTTCGGCAACATAGACCGACTGGTCCTGGTTGGGTTGGAATTCAACCCCCCATTTCTGGGCGTCGGCCACGCTTTCGATCTTTTCCTCCCGCAGGTCGCCGCGGACGGTGTCCATCAGGGTGACAACCTCGTAGAAGGGCACTTCGTCCGGTATAGCCAGGTAGATCTCCTCGTGGTCGCTGTAGATGGGGATCGCATCCTTGACGTCCTCCTTGAGGACCATCTGGAGCTGATCGTAATCGTAGCGGCCGTCTTTCAAGGGGATCCAGGGCAAAAATCCCCGATCGTTGGTGATCAGGAAGCCCTTGCTGGGATGCACACCGACCATCAACAGGGTCTGTTCCACCCCTCCGGCGCTTCCGCCGCCACCGGCGGCGCGCGGGGGCAGGGTGACCTGGAGGGTCACTGTGGTTACGAAAACGGCCATTTTGATCAGGAACGGAATCAGGATAACCATCAGGTTCATGACCGGGATCAGGTGGTCCTCACCTCCGGCCATGGCCTGTTTTCCGCCCCTGCTTGTCGCACTGGGTCCGAGGGTCGGCATAGGCTACCCCTTCATGGCCACGATCAGGTTGGTGATCTTCACGGTGTACTGGTCGATATCCGAGATGATCTTCTTGGTCTTGCCCTTGATGATGGAGGCGATCAGGATTGTCGGAACGGCAACGGTCAGACCGAACATGGTTGTGAGCATAGCCTTACTGATACCCTCGGCCAGCATCTGGGCCTGATCCTGACCCGAAACTGCGCCCAGGGATTCGAAGGCTTCCATCAGACCGGCGATCGTTCCCAACAGGCCCAACAGTGTTGCGATCTGGGAGAGCATGTCCAGGTAACTGGTGCGTTTCTCCAGCTCCGGGATGACCTCCAGAGTTTTGGCGTCGGCCGCGACCTGCATGTCGCGACCCGTGCCGGAGTGGTTCTTGAGAACCTCCCGCAGGACGCGCGCCAAGGCGGCGTTACTGGTGTTGCAAAGGGCGATGGCCCGCTCCATGTTCCTGCTTTGGATCAGCTTCTCCAGCTCGGCGATGAAGGTCTTGGTGTTGATCGACGAGCGGATGAGGACGAACCAGAGCCGCTCCAGCATGATCGCCAGACTGAAGACCAGGACGGCGAGGATGATCCACATGAACTCGCCACCCAGGGTGAAGTCTTGGAATAGCTTGCCCATAGGCTCCTTTCGGTTGGCAGGTACCGCATGGTTGGGTGTCGTCGGCTACGCCGCAAGGCGTATGCCGCTGGCCGAGCCCCGTGGTTTGGGGGCTCAGCGTTGAGTAAAACCTGTGTTATCGGGGCATATACCCGGAATGGTCTTTGGGTTGCAGGGGGGATGTCTAGTGGCTGCCGGGTTATTCGGGGTCGGGGTTCCCCGTGGCGCGTCTGGCCGGTTGGGCGCTTGCTTGGGCGCTTGCTTGGGCGCTTGCTTGGGGTTGTTTGGGGTTGTTTGGGGTTGTTTGGGCGTGGTTGTGAGTCAAGCCGCTTTACAAAACCAGGGCGGAGGAAATCAGGCGGGCCTGATTCGGCTGTTTGGCTGACGTCCGCCCCAAGTGCTGCTTGTACTTCGATGTGAAACGTCGGGCCATCCCGCAGCGAGAGCGCATGGATATTGCGGTTGCGGATCGGCGCTGGTTGCTACCATTTCAAGGCTCATTGGGTGGTGAAACAAACAGGCTATAGTTTTAGATTGCTTTAGCGGTGTATTGCACCTGGACGGGCGCAGGAAGGAAAAATGACTTCAAGCGGATGCTAAGAGCGGTTGATCCCTTCGAGCTGTATTCATCGCCACTGGTAATTCACCGGTTCTGTGTCGGATCGGTGCGACTCATCTTGTTCAATTGCCGCGCGCATTGAAGATGTTTCGATCGTCGGAGATTTCTGATGAAACGGTGAATGCAATCGCGGTTGAGCGGCTCGCGGTATCTTCCTAACGCTCGATAAGCATGATGATAGTCGCCGTGAGCAGGGCCGCGCCGGCGGTCCCGGCCAGCCAGTTGGCGTTTAGGCGCTCGGTGTTGGAGTCCATGTATCCGGCGGTCAAACCGGCGGCGATCCCGGCGCCGGTGGTCAGCCAGATCAGCGGGTTCTGAATCGAGCCAGTGCTGAAGCCCAGGCCCTCTTCGAACTCTTCCTTATCGATGGGGTTGAGGATCTGGCTCTCGTAGGTCTGACGCAGCATCACCATCTCGAACTCGGGCTCGGTGCGGTAGAGGAAGCTGATGGCCTGGGGCACCGGCGGTCGGGCGGTGATATCGATGTCGGTGATCTCGACGAACTCGTCGTCCTGGGCCGCGGCGGCGCCCACGAGAATCACGAGAACGATCGGGAGCAGGATGATGATGCGTTTAATCATGATTCCGGCCGCCTTGGATGGGGTCGGGGCGCCAGTCTAATAGACAGAAAGGCAAGGATCGAGAAGGCCCTTGATCTGGGAGAATCCCGCTTGGATGTTGGACGGTCGATGTGGCCGGCGGCCGTGTGGGGGACCGGCGGGTTTGGCGCCGATAAAACACGTGTATGGGTGCCGGATAACTAGATGCGTCCGGCCAGGCACCTCTATAGAATAGTACACCCGGGGTTCGAACGACAAGTCGATCGGCAGAAATGTATCCGGGAAAGCATGAATACCGCTAACAACCGCCGGTGTCGGTAATAACCGTGGTCGGGACGCTCTCGCCACCCTCGCCGATCAGGCGGTACTCGGCGTGGAAGCGCAGACCGTAGTTGTTGGGGTCTTCTTTGAGATCGTTGCGGCTCCAGACGGCGAAGACGTTGTCGCCGACCTGGAGGTACTCGGTGACGTCGAGGGGTCCGGCGGTTTCCTGCCAGTCGTCGTCGCCGACCTCGTCACGGTCGACCTCCTGGCCGTTGACGTAGAAGATGTAGTCGTCGTTGGCGGTGAGCCAGACGTAGACCTTTTCCTGGCGCTCGTCTTCGTCGATGAGTCGGCGGGGCAGGCCGAAGCGGCGGCGGAAGTAGACCTCGGAGGCGTAACCGCTCCAGATCCACTCGGCTTCCGCGTTGGGCCAGCCCATCAGCTCGGCGTTGGCGGCGGAGACGCCGTCCTCGAAGTAACCGCCCTGGGCGGTTGTCCAGGCGGCGTCATCGAAGCCGGGTTGAGTCCACTCCAGGCTTCCGCCCTGGGGGGCGGCGCTGACCAGCCAGGCCGAGTTGCGGGCCTGCTGCTGCTCATAGGTCAGGGGTTGCTCGTCTTGGGCCACGCTGTAGTGCAGGACGAAGGGTCCCACCAGCAGGAAGGCGGCCAGGATGATTATGCCGCGCAGGCTTTTCGTCAGGGACATCGTTGTCTCCGGCGGCTGATAGCGGTTGACGGGATCAAGCTGTGGTGATTGCGGCGAAGTCGCTCCGCGACGGATACCGGAAGGTTTCCGCATGGCGGGGTCTAGCTCTCCGCCGGGGCCTCGTCTTCGGTGAGGGGTTCCTCGGTGGTTTCATCCGGCGTTTCGTCCGTGGTCTCCTCGGGAGCGGTTTCTTCAGTTGTTTCTTCGACCTCGGTATCTTCGGTGTCCGCTGTGTCTTCCACCGTGTCATCGGGTGTGTCTTCGGTGGTTTCCTCGGTTGATTCACCGTCGGTGATTTCTTCGGTCGTTTCGTCCGTGGTCTCGTCCGTGGTCTCGTCCGTGGTCTCGTCAACCTCGGTTTCATCATCGGGTCCTTCACCGTCCACCGTTTCGTCTACTGTTTCGTCCACCGTTTCGTCTACTGTTTCGTCGGTGGTTTCAGTTTCCGGCGGCGGTTCGGGTTCGCTCATCCCGGCGATGTCCACGGTTTGCGAGTAGATCATCGCGCCTTCGAGCTCCCAGATGCTGGCGCCGTTGTTGTCGATGCCGGTCTTCTCGCCGATGGGCGGGTATTGCATGTACTTGGCCGGCACCAGGTCCACCAGGCGCTCCATCGACTTCTCGACCCATTCGTTCTGAACGGAGGTTTTTTCGGCCTGGGAGATGATCGTCTCGTAGGTTTCCACGGCCTGGTCGCGGCCCGCCGCCTGGGCCTCCTGCTGCATGGTCATCAGGATGGTGTCCACGGCGGCCAGGTAGGCCTCGAACATGTATGGGTCGCTGTCGGCCAGGGCGTTGATCTCTTCCATGTCGAAGCTCATCTGGGCCACGGTCAGGTAGTAGTTCTCGAAGACCTGGCCGCGCATGAAAGCGGCGCCGAAGCTGACATCGGGATCGGTGGATTTGGTGGCCCGGGCGAAGATTTCGGCAAGCTCGTTGCGCAGGGCCGTCTTGCGCTGGAAGTCCTCGATCAGCGGGCTGATCTCCCCGGCGACGGCCATGTCGATGTCCCGGATGGTGCCGTTGAGCCGCAGGTCGATGTATTCGTCCTCGAAGAGCATCTCGCCGATGGTGAAGTAGGCCTTGGCCGGGATGTTGGGATCGATGACCACTTCCTCTTTGGCGTTGTACTCCTCGAACTTGTTGACGGTGGTCGTCAGTAGTTCGCGTCCGGCCTCGCGCTGGCCCAGCTCGAGCATCGCCGTGGCGGCGCGGTAGTAGGAGTCGACCAGCTCGTTGGGATCGGCGGTGTCCTCGTAGGTTTCGGCGTAGCGGGTGAAGATGCGGGCAGAGTTCTCCCAGTCCTCCATGTTCTCGTAGCACAGGCCGGCCCGGTAGAGGGCGTAGGGCTCCTTGGGGCTCTCGATGTCGTTTTCCAGCACCGATTCGAAGGTGCGCGCAGCGCTGGCCCACTCTTCCATCTCGTAGTAGCACATCGCCTGGGTATAGATGGCGGTGTCGATCTCCGGATGGTCGGGGAAGTTCTCGACGATCTCGCCGCAGGCCTCCGCCGCCTTGGGGTAATCCTTGAGGATATCGTAGTAGATGTTGACGGCCTTGCCGAAGGCGGTGAAGGAGACTTCGGGATTGGTGGTGAAGTTGTCGCGGGCCACCTGGAGATAACCGAGGGCCGATTCCTCGTACTGGGCGCGGACCTCGGGCGGTATCTCGGTGCCCTCGACCTCTTCGTACTCGGGCTCGTTGATCTCCTGGCTGATCAGATCGGAGTTGGCGGCGTTGGCCAGGGCGGTCTTCTCCACCTCGGAGCCGACCTCGGCATACTCGGCGGCGCGGCGGAACCATTCGGCCGCGTTGCGGAAGTAGTGCTGCTGATACCAGCTCTCGGCGATCTTCATTGAAACCGCCGTGCGGGTGATCGCGCTGGGGTTCTCGTCGTAGTTGGGGATGTCGGGCAGTTCGAGGATGCTTTCGTAGGCCGCGCGGCCACCGTCGAAGCAGTCGTAGGCCATCATGAAGCGGGCTTCCCAGTTCAACAGCTCCGCCGGGTCGCGCTTGATCTCGCCCTCGGTCACGCCGTTGGGGAAGCGGGAGCCGTACTCCCGGGCGGCGAAGATGTACTTCTTGACGATCTCGGGCAGGGCGTCGTGGGGATTGGCCGCCGGCATCTTGGTCCGGAGCTGCTCGTTGGTCAGCTCGTCCATGTTCTGTATGGTCTTGCCGGCGGTATCGGCCTCCATGCGCTCCTTGGCCGGGGTCAGATAGTTGCCGGCGGCGTTCCAGAGGCTGATCTCGTTGTAGTCGGTCTTCTCGTAGAGGAAAACGGTCTGCACGAAGTTGTCGCCGGCGAGTTCGAAGTTGCCCTGTCCGGCGTCCAGGGCCATCGCCAGGTAGAAGTTGGCCTCGTAGGCGTGCTCCTCCAGCGGATAATCCTCGAGGTAGCGGGAGAAGACGTCGATGACCTGCTGCCAGAGATCGAGCTGCTGCGACTCGGGCATCTCCGGGTTTTGGACGATTTTGGTGTAGGTGTAGGCGCCGACGTTGAAGAGGTTCAGAGCCAGCACCTCGCGGGCGTTGGCCATGGCCTCCGGGTTGTCTTTGTTGGCCTCGTACCAGGCCGAGCCTTCTTCGTAGCGGTCGACAAAGCGGGCGCGGGCTTCGTTCTGCATGTCACGGATCCGGGCCTGTTCCTGCTGGATCCAGAGCTGCTCACCCTCGGTGGCGTCGGCGGTGCCTCCGATGGAGTTGTACCAGCGCTCGTAGTCCTCGATAATCTTGGCGAAGACCTTCACCGCGTCGGGGGCGTTGGGGTAGATATCGCAGTAGTATTCGCGCAGGGCGATGGATTGCGGATACCAACTGTTGTCGATGTAGAGCTGGATGGACTTTTTGATGATATCCGGCGCGTAGCTGTTACCGAGCAGATTATTGGATTCCAGATAGTCGGCCAGTGCGTCGGGGCCGGTGTACCAGACGGCGCCGTTGACGGTGTCGTAGTCGAAGAGCTGCTTCTCCTCGTCACCCTCGCGGATCATCGCGGGCATCATGCTGGTGGCCACCAGATCGTAGGCCTCGATGCGGTACTTCTCCACCTGGAGGTTGTCCGGGTCCTCCTTGCTCATCTCCTCGGTGAGATCGAGGAGTTCGATCAGATTATCGACACTCTTGTCGAAGTCCTTGAGCAGGTAGTAGCACCAGGCCTTGCGGTAGACGGCCCGGGTGTATATCTGATCGATGATCTCTTCGTCTTCGGGCTGGATACGGTTGAAGTACTCGATGGCCGTGTACTTGCTGTCGCGCCCGCCCTGCTCGTAGTAGTGCAGACCGATGCGGAAGCTGCACTCGGGTTCGTACTCGGATTCGGGGAAAGTGTCGACGAGTTCTTTGTAGCTGCGGAAAGCCGCCTCTTTGTGGCTTTCCATGTTCTGGAAGTTGTCGACGTTGGCCAGCTCGGTTTGCACCGCGCCCATATTGTAGACGGCCTGATCGTAGTACTTGGTCGGATAGGGCTCGGCGCCGTCGGGCAGCCGGGAGTTGAGCAGGGCGACCTCTTTGTAGCGTCCGACCAGGGTCTGGTAGTACTTGTAGCTCTTGGTGTAAAGGTCGACGTAGATGTTGTCGATGGAGCCGTTCTCGGGATCCGCCGCCGTCTGGTCGGGTTCGTAGCGTCGGGCCACCTCGGCGCGGTACTCCTTGTCGGTGAGCATGTCCTCGGCCATCTGGTAGTAGAGCTCGCCGAGGTCGTAGTAGATCTCTTCGATGTATGGGTTGGAGCTTTCCTGGTCTCCGGCCTCCTCCAACGCCTGACGCTCTTCGTACTCGTCGACGATCAATTGGAGCTGCTCGATGGCCTCCCAGCGCTTTTCATAGATCTCCGGGTTGAGCTCCTCCCGGGTCTCCTGATAAGACGAGGTGAGCTCCTCTCGGCTCGCGTTGAGCTCCTCGAGGGTCTGCTTTTCCACCTCGGTCAACTCCGAGGCCGTGTCGACGGCCTCGTCGTCGCCTTCAGACGGCGTACACCCCACCAGTGGCGCCAGCAGGAGTCCCACCGCCGTTGATACGACCAGGGCTGTGCGTTTTATCATCATCTCACCCGACTCTCCCGCCGGGGTTAACTGCTGGTTTCGTCCTCGTTCTCGGCTTCTGGAGTCTCGGTTTCATCCCCGTCGTCGCCGGCGGATTCGTCGTCACCGGTTGCTTCCTCATCGGTTTCCGTATCGGACTCAGCCTCCGGTTCATCGCTGGAAGGGTCGTCTGTGTCGTCGTCGGCTTCGGCGGTTTCATCGTCGGAGCTGTCGTCCGTGTTTTCGTCGGATGAATCGTCGGATGAATCGTCGGATGAATCGTCAGGGGAATCGTCAGGGGAATCGTCAGGGGAATCGTCCGCGCTTTCTTCCGTGGAATCCTCGCCTTCGTCGCTCTCTTCGGAGTCGCCGTCTTCTCCGGTGTCACCTTCAACGTCCCCGTCGGCTTCCCCGTCAGCGGTATCTGCGGTTTCGCCCTCGCCGTCGGGGGAGGTTGTTTCCCCGTCGAGTTCCAGCTCTCCTTCGCCCATGCCCGAGGCGCCGTTCTCGCCCACGGGGGTGGTTGGTTCGAAGAGCCGGATGTGGGCCGTCGACAACTCGTCGATCTGCTCCTGGCGATCCTGGAGTTTCATCTCGTACTCGCTGATGCCCATGGCCCGGGCTTCCTGGATCTTGCGTTCTTCGGCCTGCAGGGCGAGCTGTTCCTCCTGGCCCTCCAACTGTTCGGTCTGGA
>WJMB01000355.1 GCA_014728185.1 Candidatus Coatesiibacteriota bacterium | reverse complement strand
GGTGCGACGCCTCGTCCAGCCCCTGCGGGGGAACCTGCTGCGGACGCCGGCCTTCGGCAATCAGTCCGGCATCGTCGATATCCTGTTCTGCCGCAACGTGTTGATCTATTTCGACGTCCCCACCATCCGCCGCATCACCGATGTGCTCGAGCGCCTGCTGGCCGACGACGGCTATCTCTTCCTCGGCCACTCCGAGAGCCTCTTCGGCATCACCGACCGCTTCCGCCTGGTCGATTTCGCCGGGCTGCTGATCTACCGCAAGGCCCTCGAGCGCCGCCTGGGCGACGACGAGGTGAACGACGGCACAGGCTGACACAACAGCCGGTAAGTCGTTAACGATATAGTGTTTTCACCGGTTCAAGCTTGGGATAGCGAAGGCGAAGGCGGAGCTGGAGCAACAAAGCGAGCACAGGTTATCGAGCATAGGGCTTCCCACCGCGATCAGCTGCAGTCCGAACGGCATGCAGTTTAGTATCGCAGGTGGCGGGTAGCCTGGAGCAGCTTTCCGCCGACGGTGCAATCGGCGTGAGGTAGTGGAGCGTTGGTTCCCGAGCGGACAGTGCTGGCCCTATGTTGCCCGAAGATCGCTCAAGCTCTGCAATAACAGCACCAACCTAGCTGAAAACGTCTTCGCTGCTGACTGCTGGTGGGAATAATCCATGAAACTGGACCAATACTGGTACTATGGAGAGCTGCATCGAGGGAATGTTGTTTGATAAATGCTCGACGTAAGGCGTCACTTCGCGAAGGCGGCAAGCTGCTGCAAACTTCTGGCGGGACCGACAACCGCGGGCTTCCCGCAGCATGAAGTGCAAGTCGAGGCTGATTGCCACAAAACGACCTATACCAAAATGTCTGCGGATTGAGCTATAAAGTATAGATTGACAATCTATTAGCGATAAACACATGCTTAAGTGCATCTGATAATCCGCTGTCAAATTAATGGCTTTTTCAGAATGCGACGCTCTGATCCAATGCTCACAGCCGCCTGGTCGCTCACGAGCCGGGTTCCGTCCGCGTAAAGCCTCCGTGCCTCCGGCCGTGATGAGTATATACGCGAAGGATCATCGGTGTGCTGCCAAACCGACTGACGATAACCGCCGCCGATCGCCCTCTCAAGCAGCCCTGCGGCCGAATGATACTTCCACTCAGGCTTCCCGCGGTGATGTGAAACCACGATGGACAACCGCACCGGCAGACACCGTTACCGCCTGGCCAAGATCTTCATCGAGGAGGCCCGCCGCGATCTGCTGCGTTTCCTCGAACTGCTCGCCGATTACCCGGGTTCCGCGGTGGAGCAGACCAACTACGAGCTCTACCGGCAGGTGCACACGGTCAAGGGATCGGCGGCCACCCTGGGGTTCAACCGGACGTCCCGAGCGGCCCACCTGGCCGAGAAGCGCTTGGAAGCCTACATCATGGAGGGCGACAAGCCCGTTCCCCCCGGGCTGCGCGAGCGCCTGGAGGCCTGGGCCCGCTTGATGGGCCGGATGATCGATAACTACCTGACGGGCGACCTTGATGAGGATATCCTGCTGGTGCGCCTGGAAGAGCTGTTGAGCGACGACGACTGAGGTCGTGGGGTGAGTCGATGACCAAGGAAGAACGGGAGTTCTCCGCGGAGCTGCGCGAGCGGCTGGACCGGATGCAAGCGGCCCTGGAGGCCGATCCGCCCGATGAGACCGCGTTGCGGATCGAGGTCGAGGCTGGTCTGCAGACAGCGCTCTGGCGCGGTTACGATCGCCAGGAGGGTTGGCTCGACCGGCTGCGCGCCATATTGACCCGCGTCGAGGTAAGCTCGGGCGACTTCACCGAGGCCGCCGCGGACCTGCTCGCTGCCTGGCGCGGTTTTCTCGTGGAGGACTCCGAGGAGGCCGCTTCCGAGCTCGAGAACGCCCTGGAGCGCCTGGACGCCCTGCCCTCCGTCGAGGTTCCGGAGCTGGACACCCTGCTGGAGCGAGGCGCCGAGCTGGCCGCCGGACTCAGCGGCGCCCAGAGCGCCCCCGAAATCGTCGCCGAGCTGATCGAGGTGCTGCGAGACCTGGATGAGCACCACGCTGAGGACCCCCGGGCGAGCGTCCTGGTCGGCGAGGTTTACGAGGAGGTCGAGAACGCCCGGCGCAGCGGCGCTCCCCTGGGCGTGGACACCGTGGACCGGGTGACCCGGGCCTTCGCCCGGGCCCTGGGCCTGGAAAGCGCCGAGGATGAGCCGCCCGCGGAGAAGCCGACACCCTCGGCGGAGCCCGAGCCTTCCGCCGCAACCGACTCCGATGACAGCCTGGCTGAGAAGCTCTTCGCCTCCTTCAAGCCCAAGGGCGGCGCTGAAGGCGGAGAGCCCGTTGAGCCCGAGAAAGGCGACGGGGTTGAAGAGCCGCCGTCAGCGGAAACGGAGGTTTCCCCCACGGCGGACACCGGCGGTCTGCGCTCGGAGATGCTCGACATCTTCACCTCGGAGGCCGAGGAGCTGGTCGACCAGCTCAACAGCAACCTGCTCCTGCTGGAGAACGAGCCCGACAACCCCGAGCTGATCCGTGAGCT
>WJMB01000354.1 GCA_014728185.1 Candidatus Coatesiibacteriota bacterium | reverse complement strand
GTGCGCCGCAGGGGGCCGATGTCCCGGTACCAGAAGGAGAGGAAGCGCAAGCGGCCCTCGGCGTCGTTGACCGGCGAGATACTCACACTGACCGGCAGGCGGCCGCCGCTGCGGTGCAGGCGGGTGCTCTCGTGACCGCTGCCCCCCAGACCGCCGCGGCAGACCTCGACCCACTGGCCGAAGAGCTCCTCGTCCAGGCCGGTGAGAGTCAGCAGGTTCCTGCCGACCAGATCGGCGGGCGGGAAGCCGAAGACCCGCTCGTTGGCGGGATTGGCGGCCACCACCCGCCCGTCCAGATCGGCCAGCAGAACCGGATCGGTGCTGCCGTCGAACAGCGCCCGCTGGAGCTGCTCGCTCTCCCGCAGCGCTTTCTCGGCTATCCAGCGGGCGGTGACGTCGCGCAGGACCGTGACCACACGCTCCACCCGCCGTGGATCGTCCTGGGCGAAGATGGGTATCTTGCGGGTACGCACGATGTAGGTGCGGCCTTCCAGTTCGAGCCGGTCCTCCGAATCCAGCGCCCGGCCCTCGTCGAATACCCGGTGGTACTCGTCGACCACCCGCTCGTCGAGAAAGGGGAAGGCTTCGGATACCGAGCGGTTGAGCAGCTCCTTCTCCAGTCCAAGCTCGGCCATCCAGTCCCGCAGGGCCTGGTTGGCCAGGCTGATGCGCAGCTCGCGATCGCAGAGGTGGATCGCGTCGTCGAGGGAGTTCAGCGTCAGGCGGTAGCGCTGCTCGGATTCGCGCAGGCGGCGTTCGACGTCTTTGAGGCGGCTGATGTCCCGGGCGATGATCAGCACGCTCTCCACGCCGCCCTCGTCGGTGAACTCGGGCACCAGGCGCAGGTGGAAGAAGAAGATCGTCTCCTCGCGGCGAACCTCCTTCTCCAGCTCGAGTTGGCGTCTTTGACCGAAAACGGTTTCCAGGGCCTCACCAACGTCCTCGAGCCGGGTACTGTCGGGATCGATATCGCCGTGCCGACGACCGATCATCGCGGAGGCGCTCATCCCGAACATCCCCGCCACGGCCTCGTTGACGTAGAGGTAGCGCATCTGTTTGTCCACCCGGGCGATGAGGTCCGGGTTGTTCTCGATGATCTCCTGATATTCCTGACGGCCGCGGCGCAGTTCGTCCTCGGCCCGGCGACGCTGCAGGGCCACCGCGGCCTGGCCGAGGAAGCCCTCCAGGGTCTCCCGGTTCTCCAGTCCTGTCCCGCCCTGGAGCAGCAAACTGATAGAGCCCACCAGCTCGTCCTGGACCACGACGCCGATCGAATAGACCTGTTCCACCTTGAGCATCCGCTCGATCAGGCGGGCCGTGGTCCGGCTCAATGAACCGCTGGCCAGGTCGTAGACACCGTTCTCGACGCGCCGCAGGGTGCCGGGCATCAGGCCCGCCAGCGCGGCGTCGTTGATGGGGAAGCTCTCGCCGATGAAACGCCGTCCCAGCTTTTCCACCAGCCTATTCAGCGGCCCCCGACTGCCGGCCATGGCGCGCAGCTCGAAGCTGCGGGTCCGCGAGTCGTAGGTGTTGACCAGGACGTAGGCTTGACCGAGGATCCCGCGCAGCTTCTCGGCGATGAAGGCGTAGAGGTCGGCGGTCGGGGGCAGACTGACCAGTTCCAGCGCCGTCTGGGAGAGGAACCGCAGTCGGCTGATGTCGCGGCGGCGTCGGCGCTGGCTCTCCATGCGCTCCAGGGCGCCGGCCAGGTTTTCGGCCATCACCCGTAGTTGCAGTTGCAGGGCGAACTTCCACTCACGCGGCTCGTCGAGCGTCTCCAGGGTCAACAGGCCGCCGGGATCGGCCTCGCTGTAGAGCGGCACTCCCAGAAGAGCCCGGGTGCCCGCCTCCGCCAGGTCCAGCGCATCCGCTTCCTCGGCGGCGTCCTCGATCACCAGCGGCGCGCTCGCCTCCCGGTCCATCCACAGGCTCTCCACGACTCCGGCCAACCGCTCCCGCCGCCGCGGATCATTCAGCCGAGCCCGTCGGTCCAGCCCGGTCCAGACCCATTCCGCCCGCAGCCGCTCGCTGTCCTCGGAGAAGCGGAAGAGGGTCACCCGGTCACATTCGGTGAAACGTCCCAGCCGGCCCAGCACCTCGGGTACAATATCCTCCAGCCCCTCCGCCGGGTGGTTGATCAGCAGGGAGCTGATCTCGGCGCTGAGCGAGAGCAGGTCGCGCTGGAAGCGCAGCTCGTTCTCGGTGGCCAGGCGACGGCCGACATCGCGCAGGATGACGATCACGCCGTCGACGCCGTCGCTTCCGCGAAGGGGGGCCGAGCTGATCTCGGCGGGAAACACCCGGCCGTCTCTGCGCTGTATCCGGTAGCGGCTGTGGTTGGTTCCGCCCCGTTCCAGCAGCTCCTCGAAGCGCCGCCGGGCCTCATCGCGTTGTTCGGGGACGATGAACTCGGTGAAGACGCGGCCGTCGATCACCTCGTCGTCCTCGCCGCCGTAAATCTCCCGGGCGCGCTTGTTGACCAGGCTCAGCCGACCCCGGGGATCGAGGATCACCACGGCGTCGGGCGAGGTCTCGACCAGGGCGCGGTAGCGCAGTCTGCTGGAACGCAGCTCCTCGTCGCGTCGATCGAGCAGCCCCGCTAGCTCGTCCCGGGCTTCGATCAGACGCCGCTCGGCCTCGACGCGGTGGGTGATGTCCTCGGAGATACCGGCGACCTGTACGGTTTCACCATCGTCGCCGGGTACGGGAAAGGCCCGGTCGTGAACCCAGCGCAGCTCGCCGTCGGGCCGAACGATCCGGTAGATAACATCGTAGTCGCCCGTCGCCGCGCCATGCTCGAAGCGTCGCTCCACGGCCGGCCGGTCCTCGGGATGGATTGTCTCCACCCAACTGCGCGGCTCCTCGTAGAGGCTGGCGCAGCTCCGCCCCCAGATGATCTCGTAGCCCGGCGAGATGTAGAGAACGCGCCGCGACTTCCAATCGGTCAGCCAGAAGGCCTCGTCGATGGAGGTCGTCAGCGCCTGGAGACGCTGGAGCCGGCGGTTCTGTTCATCCATGGGTGAAGGTGTTTGTTCGGGGACGACGGGGGTGCCCGGCGTGGGTGGCGCGGGTCGTCGCAAAGCGAATCAGGTTAACTATACCACACCATCGCCCCCCGGTGAGAGTATCGGCGGGACGGCATATGCAGAATGACAGGCACAATGGCCGGCGCCTGTCATTCTGCAATCACAACCAGGTTTTGGTTAGACCCTGATCCCCTGCTGGCGGTAGCGGTTGAGGCGGCGGTGGATGGTGGAGAGGGAGATACCCAGCACGTTGGCGGCCTTGAGCTTGTCGCCGTCGAAGTGCTTGAGGACCATCAGGATGTGCTCCCGCTCCAGGTCGGAGACGCTGCGCAGATCGATGGAATCCTCGTCGTCGCCGTTGTCACTGAAGAACAGCCGGGGCTCCTGCAGCAGCTCGGCGGGTCGCGGATCGACGGGATCCAGGATCAACGAGCGCTCCAGGACGTTGCGCAGCTCGCGCACATTGCCAGGCCAGGGGTAGTTGCGCAGGACGTCGAGCTGGTTGGGTGGAAGCTCCTCGAGCTGGCCGCCGGTGAGCTGGGCGAGGAGCTCGCGGCAGAGCAGGGGGATGTCCTCGGTGCGGTCGCGCAGCGGCGGCACGTGGATAGTGATCACGGCCAGGCGGTAGTAGAGATCGCGGCGGAAACCGCCCTCGCCGATGCGCTTGTCGATATCGCGGTTGGTGATGGCGATCAGTCGGGTGTTGAAGGGGACCTTGACCGAGCCGCCCAGTGGGCGGACCTGGCGCTCCTCGATGACGGTCAACAGCTTGCTCTGCAGGCCCAGGGGCATCTCGCCGATCTCGTCCAGGATCAGCGTTCCGCCCGAGGCCAGAACGAAGACGCCCTGGCGGCGGCGGTGCGCCCCGGTGTAAGCGCCCTTCTCGTGGCCGAAGAGCTCGGCCTCGATCATCGATTCGGGGATGGCGGCGCAGTTGATGGAAAGCAGATTGTCCTCGAGGTCGCTGGCACGGTGGATGGCGCGGGCGATAACGCTCTTGCCGACGCCGGTCTCGCCGGTGATCAGCACCGGAGCGTCGCTCTGGGCGGCCATCTCGATCATCCGACGAATCTTCAGCGACAACTCGGACTGGCCGGTGAAGGTCTCGGCGGGACCCCGGTTCTGGGAGCTCTGGTACTGACGGATGCGCTCCTTCTGCTCCAGGTCCTTGAGCTCCAGGGCGTTGCGCACGGCCAGGTAGAGCTGGTCGAAGTCCAGGGGTTTGAGCAGGTACTCGTAGGCGCCGGCCTTGACCGCCTCCACCGCCGAGCAGCAGGAGCCGAAAGCGGTGATGAAGATGATCTTGGCGTCCTGGGAGAGATCCTTGATCTTTTTACAAAGCTCGATGCCCGACATGTCCGGGATGTTCTGATCAAGCAGAACCAGGTCGGGGTGCCACTCGATATACTCTTGCAGCCCCTGGGAGCTCGTCTCCACGGCCCGGGTCTGGTAGCCCTTCTCGGCCAGGTCCTCGCTGATTAGCTTGCCGAAGATTGCGTCATCGTCGACGATGAGGATCTTGAACTTCCGTTTCATCTGCGCTGCCTTTCCCGCAATCCCCGCCTCGGGCCTCTGGAGCGCACCCGCCACGGGCGATCGTGTCGATTGTTTTGTGAATGGAAACGAATTGCCGAACGCTGAGACAACCAACGCTCGGCAGATTACTATGCAAAAAGCGTGCCTTTTTTACCCGGGGTCGGCTTTTGCGCGATTCTTTTTACTTCGGTGACGCCGATTGCTTACCAGACCGATGTAGATCATCAGGCGCTGCAAGCCGTGGAGCGCGAAGTAGGTTCCGGCGAGCACGGCGATCACCAGGGGAATCAACAGCGTCGTGACGTGATCGGTCAGGTAATCCCAGAGCTCCTCGTACCAAGGGGTCAGAGCGCCCTCACGCAGACTGGCGACAACCCGTTCGAAAAGCGGCCGGAAGGATTCCCGGTTCTCCCCGGCGCACTGGCCGGTGACGGCGTAGGTCCCCCGACCACCGAAGAGCACGGCGCAGAACCAGCGGATGCCCACGCCGTCGACGATGTAGCGCCCTTCCATCGACTGGGCCGGGAAGCCCTCGATCACCGTGGGGGTGGAGCTGAGCAGGCGGAAGCCGGGCAGTTTGGCCTGGACGTCGAGGAGCAGGCTCTCCAGGAACAGGGCCCGGTCGTCGCGACCGGCGGCGGCTCCGGCCGTCAGCACGGAGATATCGGCCACGGTGTGACCGTAGCGCTGAAAGAGGGCCAGAAAATCGTAGCTGACCCGGCTCATCACCCGCCAGCCCTCGGGCAGCCCCAGGCGAAAGCCCGGCCCGAGGCGCAGTGAGAGCTCGTCGCCGAAGTCCTGGGGCCGCCGGGCCTCGACGGTGGGCAGCAGGCAGCGGCAGGAGGCCAGGGCGCGTGTGCCCCAGAAGCTCAACTCGGTCAAGCGCTCCCGCGGCCCCTCCAGGCTCCACAGCCAGAGCCAACGGGCGGCGTAGAGAGCGGCCGTCCGGCGGTAACGCCGGGCGTCGCTGGTGGAGGCCCGGCGCAGGTAGAAGCCGCCCCGCTCGCGAACCACCAGGGGCGTTTCGACCTCGGCGTCGTCGAAGCCCCACAGACGCAGCAATTCGTCGTCGGTCGGCGGGGCCTCGCGCTTGGGCTCCAGACGGAGGACCAGCTCGGCCTCACCATCGGGACTCTCCAGGCGCAGCTCGCGGCCCCGGTAGCTCGAACTCCAGCCCGGCGGCGGCTCGAAAACGAGCATGCCGGCCGGGCCTTTCGTCGGCGGCGACAGCAGGGGACCCAGCGACGCCAGCAGCAGGCTCAGGGCGCCGGTCAGGCTCATGGACTGATCAGCAGGGGGGAGCGGCTCTGGTGGGCGGCCCGCTGGACGCGCGGATCAACGACCAGGTGTCCATGACTGGTGTCGGCGCCCAGAATGACCAGTTCGGCACTGTCGCGCCGGGCGGCGGTCACGGCGGCCGGCTCCTCGAGAAGCCCCAACTCGGCCGAGCGTCCGTAGGACTTCAGCTCCCCGGCGGCCTTGTCGGCCAGTTCCGGGGTGTGGAGAACCGTCAGAGGCAGCTCCTCGGGCAGCGCCAGGGCGTAGCGCAGGGCCTCGCCGCCGGCGGTGGGCTCGTCGTAGAGCAGGACCGCGCCGACGGGCTCCTCGAAATCGGCCGGAGCCAGCATCAACGCCCGGGGGCTGCGGCGCAGCACGGCGTCGGCGACGTTGCCTAGCACATCGTACTCGTACTCGGCGTGATCGCCCTGGCGACCGATGACCATCAGCTCGCTGTTCTTGGCGGCATCGACCAGGGTGCTGGCCACGGGGCCCTCGAGGATCAGCTTGACCAGCTCGACTCCCTGCTCGCCGCACAGTTCCCCGACAAAGCCCAGGGCGGACTCGCCCAGGCTGCGCAGCACCGGCTCGGCGGCGGCGCGGAAGTCGGCGGCCGGGGTGAAGCCCAGCATCATCGACAGCCGGGTGATGAAGGGACCGTCGAGGACCTTTCGGTCCATCACGTAGCAACCGATCAGTTTGGTGTCGAAGGCGGCGGCGGACCAGACGGAGTAACGGGCGGCGCCCTCGGCGTAGCGTGAACCGTCGGTGGCCAGGAAGACGTTGTGGATCATGGGTTGGCTCCAGGATGGGGTAACGGAGTGGATCGCAGGCGGTGGTTGAAGGCGCGGCAGGCGGCCAGTCCGCGTAGGGCCCTGGCCCGTCGGCGGTGTCGGCGTCCACGGACCTTGACGTTCAGGGGCGGGGTTAGGCCGAAGTTGGCGCTGACCGGCCCGGCCGCGGTGCCCGGGGCCAGCCCCTCACCGGCCAGGGTCCGGGTCAGCGCGCCGAGGAGGCTCTCCCGGGGCGGAGTCAGGGGCGACAGACCGATCAGGCGCCGGGCCAGGCTCACCCCGGCCAGCAGCCCCGTCACCACGGCCTCGGTGTAGCCTTCGGCCCCGCTGAGCTGTCCGGCGACGAAAACGCCGGGACGCCCACGCAGCTCCAGGGTGGGGCGCAGCAGGCGGGGGCCGTCGAGGTAGCCGTTGCGGTGCATCCGACCGTAGCGGACGAACTCGGCCCGCTCCAGGCCGGGAAGTCGCCGGAACAGGTCACGCTGGGCCGGCGGCGTCAGGCGGGTCTGGCAGCCCACCAGGCCCCAGCGCTCTCCGGCGGCGTCCTCGGCGCGCAGTTGCAGCACGGCGTGGTAGCTCTCCCCCGTGGCGGGATTGCGCAGACCCACCGGACGCAACGGGCCGAAGCGCGGGGCCTCCGGGGAGCGTCCGGCGAGGACCTCCAGGGGCAGGCAGCCCTCGAAGACCGCGTAGTCGCCGTCGGACAGGTCCTCCTCGATACCGGCGACGGGAGCCCGCGGCGCGTTGCGCAGGACCTCGATGAAGGCGGCGTAGTCTTCGCGGCTCAGTCCGACATTCAGGTAATCCCCGTCGCGTCCGTGGCGTCCGGCGGCGAAGAGACACGATTCGTCCAGGCTCTCCCGGGTGACCACCGGGGCGGTGGCGTCGTGGAAGAACAGGCGTCGGGAACCGAGCTCGCTGCGCAGCTCCCCGGCCAGTGCGGGACTGAGAAGGGGACCGGCGGCCAGGATCGCCGGCGCGTCGGGGAAGGTGGTGACCTCGCGCCGGATGAGTTCGATCAGCGGCTCGTCAGTGAGGGTCCGCTCCACCGCTCGGCTGAAACGTTCCCGATCCACGGCCAGGGCTGCTCCGGCTGGCACGGCGCACTCCTCGGCCAGGTGTAGAAGCAGCGAGCCCAACAGGCGGCCCTCGGCTTTGAGGGCTCCGTGGGACCCGCTGATGTCACGGCCCTTGAAGGAGTTGGAGCAGACCAGCTCGGCCGGTCCGGCGGTGCGGTGGGCGCCGGTTTCCACCGCCGGACGCATCTCGAACAGCCGGACCCCGCACCCCAGACGGGCCAGTTGCCAGGCGGCCTCGCAGCCGGCCAGTCCGGCGCCGACGACGGTGACCGCCGGGGCGTTCGCATTCCGGGTCTCGTCCGACTCCGCAACCAAGCTAGTCCTTCTTGTCCCGTTCCCGGTAGAAGGGGCGGGACTCGGTCAGGGCGCGATCGATCTCGCTGGAGATGTCGCCGGTCTCGATAACCGAGGGCGACTTGAACTTGAACACGCGGCCCTCGGAGCGCAGGGCGACCACGGTCATGTCGTCGAACTGGTCGCTGGAACCGGCGAAGCGGTGGGCGGATTCGGCGATCTTCTTGACCAGCATCTCCGGCGCCAGACGGGCGTTCTCGGTGAACACGCTGATCAGACGCTCCTCGCTGAATATCTCCTGGCGCTCGTTCATCGATTCGGTCACACCATCGGTATAGGCCAGGATGCAGTCGCCGCGGCTCAGGCGCAGGCGGACGGGCTCGAGCTTGCTGTCGAACTGGTCCGGGGGCAGCAGACCCAGGGGACGGCCCCGACTCTTGATGGTCTCGACCTTCTCCTCGGCGTAACGGTAGACCTGGAGGGGATTGTGGCCGGCGTTGACCACCTCGACGGTCTGGTTGAGGTTGTCGTAGACCATGTAGATACAGGTGATGAAGCTGCCCTGGTTCATCTCGTCGGCGATGAGCCGGTTGGTCTCGCAGAGGGTGGGCAGGGCGTTCTGGTGACGCGGGGCCGAGCTGCGCAGGATGATGCGCAGCACCAGCATCATCATCAGGCCGGGCAGGCTCTTGCCAGAGACATCGGCGATGACGACCCCCAGACGGCGCTCGTCGATGGGGATGAAGTCGAAGTAGTCGCCGCCGACGAAATCGGCCGGCTCGCAGATGCCGGCGGCCCGGGTGCCGTCGTACTCCGGGGGGCTGTCGGGCAGCAGGTTGTGCTGAAGGTCCCGGGCCAGCTCCAGCTCGCGGATCAGGCGCTCCTGATCGCTGCGCTGTTCCTGGTTCTCGCTCAGTCGTTCGATGGTTCCGTTGATCACCTCGGCGAGCTCAGCCAGGGTGTCGTCGCCCTCTAGGCTGATCCGCCGGGATAGATCGCCCTCGCCGAGCTTGGCGATGCCGTCCTCGAGTTTGCGGAAACGCCGGAACCAGCGTCCGCTGAGCAGGAAGCTGACGACGGCGGTGAGCAGCGCGGCGCCCACGCTCCAAAACAGGACCTCGGGAAAGGTTCCGCCGACCAGCAGCGTGGCCGCCAGCACCATCACCAGAACCAGGCCCGCGGCGCTCAGGGCCCGCAACAAGCGTACGTTCGACTTAGCCAAGAGAGCACTCCCGGATTACAGCGTCCTCAAGTGGAACCCCGGATTGGTCAGTCTAGGTGTTCTCGTATCTATCACTGCTAGTTTACAAACTCATCGGCCGAAGGGCAAGGGACAAACAGGGGGCAAACCGCCGGGATAGACCTGGGGATTATCACCTCGTTCTAAGCCCACAGCGCTGGTCAAGGCCCCGTTTCGTTATTCGGTTTCGGCTGCCGGCTGGTTACGGCAGCCTGAGCCTCGATTGGCTGGTTGGCCTGCAAAAACGTTGGAGTTACTAACAGAGTGTGTTCAGCTTTCATGATATCATCCGTAGAATGAGCACAAGCGGTATTAGTCCCTGATACATGACAGCATAATTTTCAACAGGATAAAGCGAATCGAATAACAAAACCGCATCCGCTATCTGCTTCGCCACAGCCCGCTACCCCGTTAACTACGGCATGACATGCTTGTGGCAGATGACAAGTTCATTGAGGTATAACTCAAGGGTGCATACGAGTCCAACTATGAGTGCTAACCCCCAGAAAACGGAGGGTTCCGCTGCCGTATCGTCGCAGACCGAAGCGATGCGCGCCGGAAACTCTTATCAGCCGCTTTTCGACTGAAGAGAATGCTTCGATTCACGGTTATCCGGTCCGGGACCCTAACGATGCAAGCCAAATGAGGCGTGAGGCTTGACGGCATCCGGGAAACCTGATAAACTCCCGTCCGCCTTAGCGTTGATGACTGCGGCGGGGTAGCTCAGTCGGTAGAGCAGCGGATTGAAAATCCGCGTGTCCGCGGTTCGATTCCGCGCCCCGCCACCATATCCTCCCCGACGGTACTCTACCGACCCGGCGGGGTCAGTAGCGTTAGCCAACCGCCCCCCGGGCGGTTTTTTGTTAGGTTTTACACACGTTTTCGGACCGACGAAAGCAGGCGCCAGCTCGCTGTAGCTGCAAAAGACTCTACGAGAAAGCGGTTAACAGTCTTATCCCTGGTTGTTCTGATTGTTCAGGATGCCGAGCAGTAATCCCGGCCTCCATAACCGCCAAGAGAGGGGAAGGCTAAATGCACTCTATTGCGAGCTTTAGCTGTTCCAGCCAGCCGACGTCCCCTTGGTGACGCTGCCTCGCGTTACACAGGGCGGCGGCCACGTCCGAGCAGCCTCTCCCTGAGTTATCGGTTAGGTTCACTTTCCCGCATGGATTATCACCACAAAAGGAAGTATCATAACTAACCATCGAGAACTGCATCGAGGCAGTGCTCCAGCAGTGCTCCATGAGATGCTTCACAAAGGCATCCAGTCGTTAAAGCTATACGCTGCTTGAAACCCTTAACCTGGCTGGAGTCTTCTTTTAGCTTATCCTACGGCGGTTGTGATTTCCAGGCTTTCCTACAGGACCACCGGCCTTTCGCTATTCAGGCCTTCAACAGGCGAGCCTGGTATTACAAATCCACTCCAAAGAAAATGGCAGGGGTTTATCACCTGAAACTGAACCCACATCGAAAATGCCAAAGTGCGGCATTTAGAAAGGAAGTGCCGACAATCACCTCACGAAGGGCTCCAGCTCGATATGCAAACGTTTTGATATCTGCTAAAGTCGCAATTTAAAAGCGTTTAGCCTCACTTTTACCTGCGATGCCTGGGATGCATATCAGGGGTCCCGACTTACCGAAGCAGAGAGCTATATTGGAAGCGTCCGCTTTGAGCACATCTGTTTTAGGCCACCAGGCAACGCACAAACAGGAACAACTAGCACAGCTACAAGCCACTAAATATCATGCTATTAGCGATACATATCTGTTCGAGCGCGTGTGTTATTCCCACGCTCATTTATCAACTGCTTGACGCAATGGGCTTCGATGACGATGCGCTAATTCTAAGTGTTATATTTACATATATATAACTAGCAGGCACCGCTGGGTTAAGTTTGCGGGCCAAGCATCATTCGGTGAAGCCTCGTATCAGCAGCTTTTCCGAGGTGGGTCGGTGTTTCGAGTTGGAGTTGACTGGTTCGGGATCGTGCGTGATGCCAAGCACAAATTGAAAACCTGTTAGCAATACGTACCCGTTCAGGTGCGTGTGATACTCACAAGCTCAAAGACCATCGCGATCGGTCAGGCTGGGCCGTTGTCTCTGGGCCGCATTCAACAGTGTGCTCCCGGGTGCTCGCCAGGACTATGCGGGGTTATCAAGCACCGAGGATCACCTGGCGCCTGCGCCCCACGGATGGTATGATGTAGTCGATACATCATCAGACCATTCCTCCCCCGGCCTCGGGCTGGGTCATCACTTCCGGGGGGTTTTCATGCTCAACGTCATTCCCCGTTTCATCCAGCGGCGCTACACCACCGGCGAGGACCACGGAATCCTGGAGCGCGGCGTGCTCTTCGTCGACATCTCCGGATTCACCACCATCACCGAGCGGTTGATGGAGAACGGCACCCAGGGCGCCGAGGTCCTCTCCGAGCTGATCAACCGCACCTTCCGCCCGCTCATCCGCAAGGTGCACCGGGCCGACGGCTTTGTGGTCAGCTTCGCCGGCGACGCCTTCACGGCGCTGCTGCCCGACGCCCAGAGCGCCGTCCGCCTGGCCCTGGATATCCAGGAGAGCTTCGCGGGACGCC
>WJMB01000056.1 GCA_014728185.1 Candidatus Coatesiibacteriota bacterium | reverse complement strand
TTCATTTGACATTGAAAGCTTAGCCCCAACTCTTTGAAGATAAAAGGCTTGGCTGTCAGCCGCCTTTGATGCTCCAGGCTGCGCGGAGTGCTGATCCCCAGCTACCCCGCTTGGTCGAAGGTAGTTGGACTCCCCGCGTTAGAGGTTGGGACAAGCGTACTTGAAGCCGGGCGGTCAGACTGCAGCGGCCGGTCAACGGGCCGGGAACAGTGTAAAGAGTTGTCAAAAGGAGGTCTCAGGCGATGATCATCGCGATCAGGGTGAGCAGTAAGCCGACGGTCCACAGCGGCAGGGCGGCCTTGAAGCGCCGGCGCTGACGGTCGACCTGATCCAGCACGCCGCCCAGGGGCTCGGCGCCTTCCCCGGGCGGGGCAGCCTCGGCCAACAGTCCGGCCAGGACCAGCACCAGAGAGGCCAGCAGGGCGGCGGCGCCCAAAGCGGCGACCGACGGCGCGAGCCAGGCCGGGATCATCGCCCCCGGGATCCTCCAGGCCAGGGCGGCCAAGGTCAGCGCGGCGGCGTCGAGCACCAGCAGCAGGCGCAGGCGGCGGCGGCTCTCGGCCAGCTCCTCGACGATCAGGGCCAGGGCGGCCTCGCGGCCGTCGTTATCATCGGTGGCGTGACGTTCGAGCAGCGGCACCAGCCGGACGATATACGGCAGGGTGCGCCGGAGTTGTCCGAGCAGCTTGGGCCAGAAATCGCTCATCAGCGCACCGCCAGCAGCTTGTGCACCTGGGGGATCAGCCGCACATCGGGGTGCAGCCGCGAGGCGCGGATCAGGGTCTCGAGGAGCTCGGGGCCGGAGAGGTCGGGCAGCCCGCCGGGACCATGGACGGGCTGGAGGATGACGGGCGCGTCCGGGGCGATACCGGCGACCATTCGCACCCCGGCCTCGACCTCGGCGAAGTCGCTCTCGCGACCGAAGATGACCTTGGGCACCAGCTCGACCCCCACGGCTACACAGAGCTCCAGGGAGCGCCGGGTGACCCCGGTGACGTCACGCCCGCAGAGGCTGGCCGGCTTGATATCGCAGGCGACCACGTCGCAGAGGTCGATCACGCGGCGCAGCTCCTCGGGCAGGGTGCCCGAGTACTCGAGGTGCACGGCCAGACCCAGTTCGTCTTTAACCCGGGGCAGCAGCTCGAGGAGGAACTCGGCGTGAAGCAGAGGCTCGCCGCCGGTGACCGCCAGGTGGACGTGCCCGGGATAGACCCCCTCGAGCTCGGTGAGCATGGCGAAGACGGCCTCGAGGTCTAGGGGGTTGGCGACTTCGACCAGGCGTCCGCTGCCGGGCAGGCGCTCGAAGCGGCAGGGCTCGGCGGGATCGGTGAAGGTGTCGCAGTAGGAGCAATCGAGGTGGCAGCCGGCGGTGCGCAGGAAGAGCTGGCGGCGACCCACCTGGGGGCCTTCGCCGGCCAGGGAGGAGAAGACTTCGCTGATCGGCGCCGTGTGTCGGCTCATCGCGCGTTCCGCCTGTCGCTAGTCATGGGCCGTTTCGACCGGAAGGTCGAAACCAATCGGGAGCAATCGGGCCACTCAAGGTCGGCGCTCACCTTTACTCTCAACTCGAATCGTCAACGCTAACAGCGGGTCATCAACCCGCGCCTGCCCGCATGGGGGAAGGGACGACCGCGGCGCTCCATCGTCCAACGGACAGGCCCGGGCGGTCCGGCCGGGTCCATCAAAGCCGCTCGGCACCCCAAGACGCCTGAGGAACACATCAGAAAAGCAACGACTCGACAACGACTTATCCCCACCGGAAAAGCCCGCAGCAGGCCCACTGAAATAGGTCGTAAAAACACGAACCCCACCATATCTAGGGGCATAGGGTAGGATACCTTACTAGATGTTGTGCGTCAATGGTCGAATTGACCGCGGAGGGAAGGGCTTGTGAGTGACCGAGAAGCGGGGGGGAAAGATGGGAAAACCGGCCGCCGAGTGCGCCGTTCGACCGACCGGTGTTGGCACGTTTCTTGCTATCCGGCAGGCGGGCGGCGGGGCGAGGTCGGTGGAAGGCGACGGGCGGGGGCGCGATGGCGTGGAGGGCTATTGCAAGAAACGTGCCAACACCGCCGCTGGCCTGTGCGAGAGGGGGTGGGAAGGCCCGGCGGCCGGTTTTCCCGGTTTGGGCCGTGGCGGGATCGAGCGGCGTCGGATTAGGGAAAGGCGGGACCGCAGGGATCCCGCCTTTCGTCGGAATTAGGCGATTCGTGCTCAGCCGTCGAAGCGGCCGAAGGCCAAAACGGCGTTGTGTCCACCGAAGCCCAGACTGTTGGAGAGCGCCACGCGAAAATCGAGCTCCCGGGGTCCCTCGGGGATGTAATCCAGGTCGCACTCGGGGTCCGGGTGCTTGAGGTTGATGGTGGGGTGGACGAGCTGGTGGTGGAGGCTCTTGGCGGTGATGACGGCCTCCATGCCGCCGGCGGCGCCCAAGCCGTGGCCGATCATCGACTTCGAGCTGGAGACGGGTATCTGGTAGGCCCGCTCGCCGAAGACGGTCTTGATGGCGGCGGTTTCGTTCGTGTCGTTGAGCTCGGTCGAGGTGCCGTGGGCGTTGATGTAGCCGACGTCCTCGGCGTTGACGCCGCCGTCCTTGACGGCCATCTTCATCGCCCGGGCGGCGCCCTCGCCGCCGGGTGCCGGGGCGGTGATGTGGAAGGCGTCGGCGGTGGTGCCGTAGCCGATGAGCTCGCAGTAGATCTCGGCTCCGCGTCGCTTGGCGTGTTCGAGCTCTTCGAGAATCAGGATCCCGGCGCCCTCGCCCATCACGAAGCCGTCGCGCTGGGCGTCGAAGGGGCAACTGGCCTCTTCGGGCGGACAGTCGCGGGTGGACAGCGCGCGCATCGAGCAGAATCCGCCGAAGCCCAGGTTGCCGATGGCGGCTTCGGTGCCGCCGGCGACCATCACGTCGGCGCGCCCTGCGCGGATGTTGTTGAAGGCCTCGCCGATGGCGTGGGTACCCGAGGCGCAGGCGCTGGTGGTGCAGAAGTTGGGTCCCTTGAGGTTGAAGCTGATCGAGACCTGCCCGGCGGCCATGTCGGCGATGACCATGGGGATGAAGAAGGGGCTGATACCCCGGGGACCGCGTTTGGCGAAACGCATCGAGGCCGTCTCGATGGTGACGATATCGCCGATGCCCACACCGATGATGGCGCCGCTGCGCTCGGCGTCGACTCCCTCGAGGTCCAGCTCGGCGTCCTCGACGGCCTGCTTGGCGGCCACGATGGCGAACTGCACGAAGCGGGCGGTCCGCTTGGCCTCTTTGGCGTCCAGGTACTCCAGGGGATCGAAGTTCTTGACCTCGGCGGCCACCTTGCTTGAGT
>WJMB01000353.1 GCA_014728185.1 Candidatus Coatesiibacteriota bacterium | reverse complement strand
GGACGCTCTGAACCTCCTCGGCCCATTTGCGGTCCGAGATGTCCTGGAAGTTTTCCAGGATGTAGGTGCGCCCGTCGAGTTCGATGCGGTTGGCGTTCTTGAGGATCGGTGTCCAACCGCCGTCTTTGCCCTTGATGGTGGTGTCCATCCCGCGGAAGCCGCTGCGCTCTTCGGCCCAGATCGGGCAGAGCTTGGAGCGCGAGCCCTTGGGGCAGACGATGTCGCAGAGTTCGCCCACGAGTTCCTCCCGGGTGTGTCCGGTTATCTCGCAGGTGCGCTCGTTGACGTCCTTGATGATGTAGTTCTCGTCGATGATCAGGATGCCCCCGGCGACGTTCTCGTAGAGGGTGCGGAAGCGGCGTTCGGATTCGCGCAGTTGATTCTCGGCCAGCTTGCGCTCGCCGATGTCCCGGGCGACGACGGCGAAGCCCTTGGGTTTGCCGTCGTCTTCGCGCAGCACGCTCAGGCTGATCTCGACCTGGACGTGTTTCCCGTTCGAGGTCAGGAAGCGCAGCTCACGGTTGGCGAGCTGGCCGCTCTCCAGAACCCGTTCGAGGGCTTCCTCGGCCGTCGGGCGGTCCGCTGGGGCGATCCATTCCAGGAAGGGGCTGTCCAGGATCTCCTCTTCGTCGGCCAGGTCGTACAGCCGCAGGGTGCCCGAGTTGACGTAGATGAAGCGGCCCTCGATGTCGGTGATGGTGATGGCGTCGGAGGAGGTCTGAATGGCGGTGGCCAGGCGCTCCAGCTCCTCCTCGGCCTCCTTGCGCTCGGTTATGTCGGTGGTGACGACGTAGCGGCTGCGGCGGCCCTCTTCATCGACGCTGTGGGTGTAGCGGTTCTGGATGCAACGCCGCCGGCCGTCGGGGCGCAGGATCCAGAACTCCAAGGACTCCAGCGGGGTGTTGTTCTCCAGGGTCTCGCGGCGCAGCTTCTCCAGGCGTTCGCGCTCCTCGGGGGCGGCGATGTCGATCCCGGTGATGTTGTGCAGCACCTCCTCGCGGCGGCGGCCCAGAATATCCAGCAGGCGGTCGTTGACGTAGACGACCTCGCCGTCCTCGATGATCGCCAGGCCGTCCTGGATGTTGTCGGCCATGCGGCGGAAGCGCTCCTCGCTTTCCCGCAGGGCCTGCTGGGCCAGCTTGCGCTCGGTGATGTCGGTGAGGATGCCGTCGTGATAGAGCAGCCGTCCCTCGGCGTCGCGCACGGCCTGGATGTTGATCAGGGCGATGAACTCGCCGCCGTCCTTGCGGCGCAGTCGGGCCTCGAAGTCGGCCACCCGGTCGTCTTTGGCCATCTCTTCCAAAAGTGTCCGGCGGCGTTCGGCGTCGACGTAGAAATCGACCGCGGGGATCCGCAGCATCTCCTCCTCGCTGGAGAAGCCGAAGATCTCGCACATCGCCGGGTTGGCCGAGACCAGGCGTCCCTCGGGGTTGACCCGGTAGATGCCCAGGGGCGCGTTTTCCTGCAGGCTGCGGTAGCGCCGCTCGGACTCGCGCAGGGCCTCCTCGGTGCGGCGGCGCTCGGTGATATCCCGGGCGATCAGCAGCACCGCCCAGGGTTCGCCCTCGCGCTCGATCATCGAGGAGTTGATTTCCATCAACAGGCGCTCGCCGTCGCGGGCGGGCACCTCTTTTACGTACGAGAACACGCCGCGCTCACCGGATTCGCGGCGGCGGCGGCGCTGTTCGATGTCCTCTTTGGCGTCGTCGTCCAGGAACTCTCCGATGCTCCGACCGATCAGCTCCGAGGTTTCCAAGCCCAGCTTCTCGGCGCAGGCTGGATTGACGTAGACGATCCGGCCGCCCATGTCGTGGATGATGATGATGTCCTTGGCGGTCTCGGCCAGCAGGCGGTAGCGCTCCTCGCTCTCGGAGAGGGCGGCCTCGGCCGTTCGCCGCTCGGTGATGTCCTCCACCGAGCCCTCGTAGTAGAGGACCCGGCCGGCGTCGTCCCTCACCAGCCGGGCGTTCTCGCGGACGTGGATCACGCTGCCGTCGAGCTTGGTCCAGCGGTACTCCCGGCCGTAGAGCTCGCCGTTCACCTCGAGCTCGCGCTTGAACTCCACGCGGGATTCCTGGGGCTGGTAGCCGATGTCTTCCAGGTTGTGGGCCAGCAGCTCATCGAGGGAATCGAAGCCGACCATCTCGACCATGGCCCGGTTGGCCATCAGGAAGCGACCCTCGGGGGTGGTGCGGTAGAGTCCCACCGGGATGTTGTTGAAGACGCTGCGGAAGCGCTCCTCGGAGTCGGCGAGCTCCCGGGTGAGGCGGAGCTGCTCCAGGCTGCGCCCGATAAGCTCGGCGGCCACCCGGATCAGGTTGAAGTCGTCGCGGCTGAAAGACTGACGGGAAAGGACGGTGAGCGAGCCGCTGATTCGGCCGTCGGAGTCGGTGAAGGGCACACCCAGCAGCGCCCGGGCGCCCAGGCGCTCGGCCGCCCGCCGGGTCAGCTTGCGCAGCGGGCTGGCTTCCTCAACCATCGCCTCGAGCATCTCCACGATCTCGGTCTGGACCACGGGTTCGTCCGGGGTGAAATCCAGACCGCAGACTGTGGGGTGTCCGCTGCGCATGGTCCGGCTGATGACCGTTTCCCGGTCCAGGGGGATGGACCAGCCGTCGAGGGGGCGACCGATGAGCTTGTTGACGAACTCCAGCAGGCGCTGGTCGCTGCGGTGCTCGGTCATGATCAGCCGCTCGCCGTCGGGGGAGAGCAGGTTGATGCTGACGAAGGTGGTGAAGGCGCGCTGGAGCAGATCGGCGGCCACGCTGAGCGCCTTGTCGCGGTCCCGAATCTCCAGGAAGCGCCGGGAGAGCTCGGCCAGCACCTCGCTCTGCTGGAGGCGACCCTGCAGCGACTCGGCCGCCTCCACGCTGCGGGTGATATCGGAGCAGTTGCCCAGGATGGCCCGCTCGCCCCGGTAGGTGATCGGCCGGGTGGCCACGCGCAGGATGGACGTCTCGCCGTCCCGGCGCTGGATGCGCATCGTGTAGCGGTTGGGCATGTCGCGGCCGTCGAGGCGGTCTGACATCCGTTCCAGCAAGCGATCCCGGTCCTCGGGGTGGGTCAGCTCACCGGTGTCGATCTCCAGCAGCTCCGCCTTGGCGTAGCCGGTGATGGAGCACATCTCGTCGTTGACGAATAGAAAGCGCCCCGGAGCGTCGTCCCGCTCGGGGGGCTGGAAGATGTAGACCCCGACCAGGGCCTCTTCGACCAGGGCGCGGTAGCTCTGCTCGGTCTCGAACTGTTGGGTGATGTCGGTCATCACCCCGTTGACGTAGCGCAGGCCCTCGTCGTCCCATTCGTAGCGGATGCTGTCGCGGACCCAGATGGTGCGGCCGTCGGCGCGGATCATCCGCGCGGTGACCTCCAGAGTCCGGTCCGTGGGTCCCCCGGCGACGAATTCGGCGACCTCGGCGGCGACGCGCTCACGGTCCTCGGGATGGAGCACGCGCAGGGTGAACTCCTTGAAGTCGCCGACCACCTCGTTGAAGGGGTGACCGAGCATCCGCTCCACCGAGGGGGCCAGGAACTCGAAGCGCTTGCCGCGCAGGTCGGCCCGGTAGAGCACCGGTGGGACCTTGTCGAGGTAGCCCTCGATGCGGCGGTGGCTCTCGCGCAGCTCGTGCTCGGCGGTCTTGCGCTCGGTGATGTCCTGGTGTGTGCCGGCTGCGCGCAGGGGACGACCGGCCTCGTCGCGCTCCAGCACGGTGCCCCGGGAGAGGATCCAGCGCCAGGAGCCGTCGGCGGCCCGCATGCGGTACTCGCACTCGTAGCTGGGGGTGCGGCCGTCGAGCTGGGCTTCCAACTCACGGACGGTGCGCTCCCGATCCTCGGGATGCAGCAAGCGCTTCCAGGTTTCGTAGCCCGGCTCCAACTCGCCGGGCTCGTGGCCCAGCATGGTGAACCAGCGGTCGTTGTAGGTGACCTCGTCGGTGGCGATGTCCCAGACCCAGTAACCCAGGTCGGCCCCACGCAGCACCAGGTCCAGGCGCTCCTCGCTGCGGCGCAGCTCTGTCTCGGCGCGTTTGCGCTCGGCGATGTCGCGCAGGATCACAACGAAGCCCGCCGGCTCGTCGGCGTCCCCCTCCAGCCTGGCCGAGGTGACCTCGATGAAGGCCCGGGATCCATCGGGCAGGCTCAGCTCGTATTCGAAGCCGCCGCCGCCTTCGCCGGAGAGCATTCGCTCCAGGTTCTCGGCGGCGGCGGTACGTTGGTCGCCGGAGAGCAGTGAGAGTCCCGGGGCGCCGACGAGCTCCTCGGTTTCGTCGCGGCCCAGGATCTCCACGGCGCGTCGGTTGAGCGCCAGGATGGTCCCCGCGCGATCGGTGATCAGCACGCCTTCGGGCGAGAGCTCCAGCAGGGTCTGGTAGCGGGTGTGGGTTTCGCTCAGCGCCTCCTCGATGACCGCCAGTCGGGTGATGTCCTCGATAATCCCCAGGACGCCTTCCGTCCCGCCCCCCTCATCCAGGACCGGGGTCAGGATGACGCGGGCGCGTAGGTCGCGTCCCCAGCGGCTGTGGTACTCGAGCTCCTGGATCAGCGTCTCGCCGGTGGCGGCGGTGTTCTTGAACAGGCCCGAGAAGCCGGCCTCGACCAGGGGCTGGAACTCCAGCAGGTTGATGGCCAGGGTCAGCTCTTTGGAGGGCGAGTCCAGGATCTCCACCAGGCGGTCGTTGACCAGCTTGAGGTTGCCCCGGGTGTCGGCCAGCAGCACCCCGAAGGGGGCCTTCTCGACCAGCAGGCGGTAGAGGTCCCGGCCGCGCTCGGCGGGCGGCGGAGGAGCGGCCGGACCGCGTCGGACCTCCTCCACGGTCCGCTCGGTCAACTCGGCCAGGCGGCGGCGCAGGTGGTTGAGCTCCTCGATGAGCTGGGCCTTGGTTTTGCGTTGGTCTTTCATTCGCCGGTGGATGAGGGCCCGGACGGGCGCGGGGGGGGGGAGGCGCGGAGAGGGCGCGGAGAAGGCGACTATAACAATAGTATATTCTATCACCATTGGTATGGCGCGGCAAGCGGCGGGGGCCCCAAAGGACCCCCGCCGGTCAAGATGCCGCGATTTGTGTCAGATTTACTCGGCCAGGATGGTGACCACCCGCTCGGCGGAGTTGGCCCGGATGTCCGGGGCGTACATTCCGTAGAGCTGGGAGGGCAGCACATGGTAGACGCCGGGACGCTCGGCGCGCACCCGGTAACGGATCTCGTGCTCACCCACGGTCAGGGTGCCGTAGAAGAAGGCCGTCAGCTTCTCCTTGAGCTCGCGGTAGGTTCCGGACCGCCAATCCCAACCCGAGCGCTCCTTGGGCAGGAAGTTGCAGCCGGCGATGCGCGGGTCCTCCACGGCCACGTAGTCGAAGTCGTTGGGGCTCTCCAGGGTCAGGACGACCTCGACG
>WJMB01000055.1 GCA_014728185.1 Candidatus Coatesiibacteriota bacterium | reverse complement strand
CAATGACGAAGAAAGAGCAGACTCTTGTCTTCAAACACCAGTGCTTACTCGTTATATATGCATGCAATTAGGCTACTTGGGATCGACGCATCTTCATCGAGGCCGCTAGTAACAAGCAGTTCCTTGTTGAACGCCGAGAAGTCAACACGGGCATCATGGGAATGTTTAAACCCACTTGACCCGCCACAAACAACTAATTCGATGTGCAAACCTGATTGCCCGCCAACTGCTGATAATTGAACGATATCCAGTAACACCATGGTCCGTGACAGTTAAGTGATCCCGTCCGTTAAAACCAAGCTGAACACCTTCGCCCGCCGGAAAACCCTTGCCGCCGCCGAGCCGTCGTGGTAGGATACACAGGTTTTGCGTTCAACCCAACCTGGAGGAAAAATGTCGACAATCGTGGTCGTGGGCGCCCAGTGGGGCGATGAGGGCAAGGGCAAGGTCGTGGACTGCCTCTCGGAACGGGCCGACATGGTGGTCCGCTTCAACGGCGGGGCCAACGCCGGTCATACCATCATCGTCGGCGACGAGGAGTACGTGCTGCACCTGGTGCCCTCGGGCGTGGTGCGGCCGCGCTCGGCCTGCGTCATCGGCAACGGCTGCGTCGTCGACGCCGATTTGTTGCTCACCGAGATAGAGGAACTCTCGGCCCGGGGGATCGACCTGGCCGAGCGCCTCTTCGTCTCCGGCTTCGCCCATATCGTGCTGCCTCACCACAAGGCCGCCGACGGCGCCCTCGAGGACGACGCCGCCGCGCCCATCGGCACCACCCGCCGCGGCATAGGACCCACCTACTCCGACAAGTACGCCCGCTACGGCGTGCGGATGGAGGACCTCCTCGACGCCGGCGACCTGCGCCGAAAACTCGAGGTCGCCTACGCCTACCGCGAGCGCTGGACAGGCTCCGGCGCCTACCCGCCCCTCGATGAGGTCTACGAACACCTGCGCTCTCTGGGACCCAAGCTGGCCCCCTACATCGTCGACACCTCGCTTTTAATCAACGACTACGTCGCCCGGCGCAAGCAGGTGCTCCTCGAGGGCGCCCAGGGCACCCTGCTCGACGTCGATTTCGGCACCTACCCCTACGTGACCAGCTCCAACCCCGTGGCCGCTTTCGCCGCCATCGGCGCTGGACTCGGCCTGGGACGCATCGACCGCTGCCTGGGCGTCGTCAAGGCCTACCTGACCCGAGTCGGCGAGGGACCCTTCCCCACCGAGCTGAATAACGACATCGGCGGCTACCTGCAGGACACCGGTCACGAGTTCGGCCGCACCACCGGACGACCCCGCCGCTGCGGCTGGCTCGACATGGTCCCCCTGCGCCTGGCCGCCCGGGTCAACGGCTTCGACGGCCTGGTCGTCTCTAAGATGGACGTCCTCGACGACCTCGACGAGATCCCCGTCTGCCGGGCCTACCGACTGCGCGGCAAGGAATACACCGAGATGCCCCTGCCCGTGGCCCTGCTCGATGAAGCCGAGCCGGTCTACGAGACCCTGCCCGGTTGGAAGACCGACACCTCGGGGATCACCTCCTGGGACGACCTGCCGCCCCAGGCCCGCGACTACCTCAACTACATCTCCGCGGGCTGCGGAGTGCCCGTCACCGCCATCAGCGTGGGCCAGCGCCGCGACCAGATCATCTGGATCAAGTGGGGGATCTAGGACCGGAGTAAGCGAATACACACTGCAAGGGTCGGGCGCGCGCCCGTCCCTTTACATTGTGAATACCACCCCCATGTCAAACCATTACACTCGGCTCATCATCGAAGCGTAAACCATTGCATGGTTGTCGATCACCCTTGCTGACTAGAATAGTTTATATATTAAGAGCGGGGTCTTTGACCCCGCCTTCATACAATACCGCGGTGATGATTATGATCCCAACCCTGCAGGATGTGGGTAGACGCTACAAGGCGAGGATGAACGATTGCCAGCAATCCGCTGCGGCCCAAAGGGTTCCCTACCCAGGGACCGCCTTACAGAGCGGGGGTGCACGTTACCAGTCAATTGGATATGTAGGACTGGAACAAGGGCCCGGCCCATTAGTCCCGAGCGTTCATGCATATACGCGGTTGGGTCTAAAGACCAAACCCTGCAGAGCAAGAATGGACGGTAACCGCCAAACCGCGGTGTTCACACAGTCTGCAAAATCTAGGGCGGGCTCGTGGGGCTGGCCTCCCGAGCCCGCCGTTTATCATTTAAACGGTTGGACCTTGAGAATGTTCCCCGACCCCGCCCTAGGTTATGGCTCAATCGGATGAAAGCAGGACCGCTCAGGCCTTTCTCAGCGCTTCGAAGACCTCGGCCGGGTCGATGAAGTGCAACCGGTTCTCGTCATCGCCGATCCACTTGCGAGCGTTCTCATGCTGCTCCTTGGGAACGATCAGATAGACGGGAATGCTGTGGGTCAGGCAGGAAAAGAGGATGTCCAGCTTGGGTTTGTTGGTGGAGACGTCGGGCGAGACGACCTTGTGCAGGTAGCCGACTACGGCGTCTACGCCGTCCTTGGGCGTGAGGTGGTTGATGTACTTGCCATGGTTGTCCCAGCCGTTGCCGAGGGGCAGGGTGCCCAGGCCCTCGAGATTGAGTCGGGTAAGCAGCTCGGGCTCGACGCCCTGAAGATAACCGATGGTTTTCATGTGTTTCCTCCGTTGTTGGGTATGTTTGAAGGGTATGTTAGGTGATTGGGATGCGCTAATAATAATAGGACATCGAGGGGTCAATGACAAGGGGAGAGGGGTGTGAAAAGAAGCGCGCAATGCATCACCAATCAAATCCTCAAACCATAAAAAGCAGCCAACAAAGCAAAACAATAAGGCATCATGGCATCATGGCATCATGGCATCATGGCATCATGGCATCATGGTCGGACTAAATCAGGGGAAATTAAAAAAAGGGTTCGAAGAGCTGTGGTCGCCGTCCGAATGCGTCGCGCTTTGATCCAGATACCATCATGTGCAGCCTTATTGCTTGATAATGAATCAGTTATGAGTCGAGTAGCAAGCGAACGGTCATTAACTGCAAGCTAATAGGCAGGGCAGGTTATCCATCGAACACACCCCTTGTAACCGCCACTGCTTGACTGACCGTTTTGTGACGAGTCTGAGAGAATAATCATTAGAATTATCAACAGGTTACAATCACGATCAGATCCGGTCAGGGTATACGGTCCCAAGGATTATCCCGGCTTCAACCACCGCCGCACGGTGGTAATTGTTCCTTGCGGGGCCGCTGTGTTATCATGCTTGAAGTCGAAGAACGGTCTATGACGCAGCGGGCCGAGATTACCTCGATTTCGACCAGGGAACATCACACAAATCTGGACCAATAATTATGGGGATCGTATACCTTATTCGGACCGGCATCTGTATGTAACGTGCTGTTAACATACGGGATGGGCTGTGTTATTCTGTCACAAAAAGGGGGGCCAAAAAGTGGCAGAAAATCGAGCAACCGACCGGCACATTAGTTGCCCAAAATGTAACCATAGGGCGCACTATAAGTTGGCCGATGGCAGATGTAAATGCAAGAAATGCGGTAAGAAATATACCCACCGGCCAAGATATACAAAGCTATCTAAAGAAAAGCATAAAGAGATAGCTCGCTTATTCTGGCTGAGCGTTCCCGTGGCAGCCGCGGAGAAAGCTGTCGGCCTGTCCGCTAAAACAGTATCCAAATGGTACAATCGACTAAGGGAGCGCATCGCCGCCGATCGCGAGGCCGAGCTGGAGAAGCTCGAGGTGGAATAGATCGTCTACTCCGGCGGCTGGAAAGCCTATAACAAGCTCT
>WJMB01000352.1 GCA_014728185.1 Candidatus Coatesiibacteriota bacterium | reverse complement strand
TAGTCGGCGGCCTGATAGGCCTCCCAGGCTGCTTCGCGGGCGGCCTCGTAATCGACGCCCAGGAAGGCCCCGGCGTCGGGGTCCAGGGGATCGATTTCGGGCGGTTCGAGGGCTCCGGCGGTCAGGGTTAAAAGTGTGCAGCAGATCAGCAGGGTTCGGCGAGTCATCATCCCCCTCCGGTGGTTGGTGTTTACGCGTGGAGTTTACTACGGAGAATGTGTCGCTGTCGATGATTCTCCAACGGCTATGGAAACGGACCGCGGTGCGGCCGCGATCCGTTGGAGGGTCTTTGGCTGAGCGGTTCTAGGGCAGTGTACCCATCTCGCTGACCTCGTCGCCCCAGACGACGTGGAGGTCACCGGCGGCGTTGTTGACCATCACGACGATGTCGTCGATCTCGGGATCGTAGAAGGTGGTGACATCGAAGGGTCCCTTGCCGGGGATCCGGGCCTGCTCGATGGCTTCATCACCGGCGAGGTAGAAGAGCCGGCCATCGGCGTCGACGACGTAGATGCTGTAGTCGGCGTCGTACTGCTCGGTCTCGGGCAGGAAGCAGGCCGAGATCGAGAAGGGTGCCTTGCCCTCGACGGGGGCGATTTCGTTGAGCTGCTCGTTGGCGACGGTGTAGACCATGCCTTCGGGGTCGATGGCGTAGACGATGTAGTCTGGGATCAGCGGATCGTAGAAGGCGCTGATGGTCAGAGACTCGGCGGAGAGCTGGGTACCGGCGGCCTCACCGCCGTCCTCGGCGGCTTCACCGTTCTCGCCGCCGTCTTCCTCGGTCGCGTCCTCGTCGGTGTCCTGACCCTCCGAGCCCTCGTCGTCACCGCAGCCGACCAGACAGAAGGCCAGGGAGCAGACGATCAACAGTAACCACAACAGGGTTTTGCTTTTCACGGACAACCTCCCGTTGGCAACCAGGCGCGAATGTCTGCGCCGTTAAGTGGGCTAGGGTAGAACGTCCATCTCGGTGACCTCTTCACCCCAGACGACGTAGAGCTTGCCGTTGCCGTCGGTGACCAGGATGACCAGGTCGTCGATCTCCTCGTCGTAGAAGGTGGCCAGGGAGTAGGGGGCTTTGCCCGGGATGGTGGCCTGAACCTCGACGTCGGAGCCCCAGACGGTGTAGAGCTTGCCGGAGGCGTCGATGATGTAGATGCTGTAGTCGGCTTCGTAATCCTCGAAGGCGGGCAGGAAGCAGGCCGAGAGATCGTAGGGGCCGGAGGTGGGTACCTGGGTCTTCTCCTCGTAGCCTTCGGGGAAGCGCTCGTAGAGGGTGCCGTCGTCGTCGAGAGCATAGATGATGTAATCGGGGATCAGCGGATCGTAAAAGGCGGTCAACTGGGTGGCGGCCAGGCTCACGCCTACGGCGGCCAGCAGGAGGATCAGGGTCGTTTTACGCATGTCCCGTCCTTTCTCGAATGAAAATGAGGACAAAGCCGGGGTGAATGGTGCGCGATAGTGACAGTGCGTCACCAGCATAGTTTAGCACCTCGGTGGTCAAAAGGGTAGTGAAATGGGGGAGGTCCGGGCCTCCCCCATTTCTATGGGTGTGGGTGCAACGTATCGTGTCCAGCACTCAGGGCAGAACGCCTACCGAGGTCGTACCGTCGCTGTCGATGAGATAGAGCTCGCCGTAGCCGTCCATGATGTAGATGATCCAGTCGTCCAGGACGGCGTCATAGAAGGCCGAGATGGAGTAGGGGGCGATGCCGTCGGTCAGATCGGCCCACTGGATGAACTCGCCGTCGTAGAGTTGTACCTCGCCTAAGCCGTTGACGGTGAAGACCATCCATTCATCGATGTCGGGTTCGTAGAAGGCGGAGACGTCGTAGGGTCCGGAGCCGGGTACCTGAGCCAGCTTGGAGAAGTCGCCACCGTAGCGACGGTGCAGTCCTCCTTCCTCGTCGACGGCGAAGAGCACCCAGTCGTCGAGGTCGGGTTCGTAGAAGCTGGATATCTGCGGCCCGGCGGCCAGGACGCTGATCGCGGCGAGTAGAATGAAGATAGTAGCGCGTTTCATCGTTCCTCCCGAAGGTTAAATCCGAAGCAAGCCCACGAGCTTCTTGAGTTCCTGTATCAACAGTATGCACCAGGCCCGGGGATATTCCCAGTAATTAGGTCGGAATTAGCGTCTCAATTGTGTTTACCTGTTGAGATGTAGCCTAGACGCTTGAGGCAAGGGTCTTGATACTCATTCAGCGGCGGTTCCCGGCGTACGTGCTCGTAAAAAATGGGATTATCACCTGAAACTGAACCGACGTTGAAAGGACACTGAGCGGCATTTAGAGCGAAAGTGCCGAGAACAAGCTCACGAACGGCTCCAGATCGACAAGCCAAAAAGTATTCATATCTGATAACGACAATAGAAAGCAGATAGCCTTCTTAAGCTGTGAAGGCCGGGATGTTAGCCGGGAGTCGCGATTACCCGACTCGCAAATTTCTGTTTGAAGCCTCCGCATAGAGAGCATCTGTTTTATACCACCAGGCAACACACGGACAGTGTCAGCCCGCACAGCTATAAGGCACATAATAACAATCTATTAGCGATACATGCCTGTTCATGAACCTGTGATAATCCCAAAGGCGTCATGGAACCTGATCGGAGCAAATCAGGCTGATTGGGAGCGGTTGCCGGGCCGTGTTTCACCTCCCTGAAATACACGTTGTTGACCCAGCATCTTTAGCATACCCATATTAAATACTAGGCATAATGTAACGTGTTCGGACCAAACCAGGGCCGATATTGAAAGGTTCACCGAGCAGGTGTTCGCTGTTCGGGTGCATCCGACTTTGATCCAGATACTGGCATGCGCAGCCTTATTGCTTGATAATGATGCAGTTATGAGTCGAGTAGCCATCGGGTGGTCGTTAGTTGCCGGCTGCCATGCGGGGTAGGTTATCCACTGAGCATACCCCATGCAGCCGCCACTTATTTGCTGCTGATAAGTGACGGGCACATCTGCCACTACACGTGTATTATCAGCAGATTACAATCGTAACCCGGTCCGAACACGGTATACGATCCCTTGCAATTATAAAAAACCCGTTTTGTGACGGGTATCCGATACCAATCACCTATATTATCGACAGGTTACAATCATGATCAGGTCCGGTCAGGGTATTCAATGCCATTCCAAATAATAAACTCCATAGTGAATCAGTCAGTGTCTGTGCAGGGACGAGAGGGCCGGGGCGGACCAAAGGTATGCTAAAACGGACGGGAAGCGCCTCCCGTCCGCCGGTTGTTTAGCTGAAGGCCAACGCTCGAAGATCTAGGGCGGCACCGTGGCGCAGCGCCCCCAGCGGGCGCCGGAGCCGGGTTTGTAGGAGAAGTAGACGAGTTCGACCCGGCCGGTGAGACTGCTCAGGGGAAGGTAGCCCCAACTGCGGCTGTCCTTGGAGCAGGGTCGGTTGTCGCCCAGGGTGACGCAATAGCCCGCCGGCACAACGCCCTCTACGAAGCCGAGGTCCTTGGTGGGGGCGCCTTGGAGGTAGCCTTCCTCCAGGGGGGAGTCGTTGATGAGTAGGCGCCCGTCTTCGAGGCGCAGCTCGTCGCCGGGCAGGGCGATCAGCCGCTTGACATACTCGACCCCGGGCTCGAGGGGGGAGTCGAAGACGACGATGTCCCCGTGTCGCGGTCCGGAGAGACGGAAGAAGAGCCGGTCGGTCAGCAGCCAGTCGCCGGGCAGCAGCGTCGGCTCCATGGAATCCGAGAGCACGTAGGAGCCCTCGACGAAGAAGACGCGCAGCACCAGGAGGAGAACCAGGACGACGGCCAGGTCCGTCAGCAGCCCCGCCACGGGGCTCTGGCGACGCCGCAAGTCCCGCAGGCGTTTGATAGGACTCCGACCGCCGTCGGTCCCCCCGTTCATCCGATGACCTCCTCGACGAAGGACTCGCCCTTGCGGGTCAACAGCACCGTTCCGTTGCCCGGCATCTCGACGAAGCCGTACTTGCGCTTGGCCTCGGAGAGACAGACCTGGACGTTGGAGGGCGGCTTGATGTCCAGGTGCCGGAAGCAGCGGCAGACGTCCTCGTGGATGATCGGT
>WJMB01000054.1 GCA_014728185.1 Candidatus Coatesiibacteriota bacterium | reverse complement strand
CGAAGCCACGGCGCACAACGAGGTCACTCTGGTGCAGGTGCCCCGCCGTTGTCACCTGATCGCCGTCTATTGCTACGCCGACTACGCCGAGACGTTAAGCGGCGAGTTCTCGCAGTTGGTCCACTCGTTGCGCATCGAGCCCCCGCCACCCGAGGAAACAGAGGCGACCGAGACCGCGGAAAGCGAGTCTGACGGCGAGAACACGGACGCCGCTGATGCCGCCGCCGAAGGCGGCTCGACGGCTGGAGGAGGCGACGCTTCGTGAGCAACCACGCCGGGTTTGTCGAGCTCATCGCCCGCAAGCGTGACGGCAAGAAGCTGCGCGACGCGGACTGGCGGGTTGTGGCCCGAGCCGCCGCCGCCCTGGAGCGCGACCCCGACAACGCCCCGGTGCCCGCCTACCAGCTCAGCGCACTGTTGATGGCCGCCTATCTGCGCGGGATGGCCTTCTCCGAGACCCGGGCGCTGACCACGGCCGTGGCCGACTCAGGCGAGCGCCTCGACTGGTCCGGCGTCGACCGTCCCACCGTCGACAAACACTCCACCGGCGGGGTGGGCGACAAGCTCTCGTTGATCGCGGTCCCCCTGCTGGCGGCCTGCGGCGCCGCCGTGCCCAAGCTCTCCGGACGCGCCCTGGGCCACACCGGCGGAACCATTGACAAGCTGGAGTCCATCCCCGGCCTGCGGCTGGAGTACGCCGCCGCCGAGCTGGACGGTCTGCTGCGCGGGAACGGCTGCTTCATCGCCGGGCACAGCGCCGCCCTGGCCCCCGCCGACGCCGTCCTCTACCACCTGCGCGACGTCACCGCCACTGTGTCCTCGCGTCCCCTGGTCGCGGCCAGTATCGTCGGCAAGAAGCTGGCCGCCGGCGCCGGGACCTTCGTCATCGACGTCAAGAGCGGTCGCGGGGCCATCTTCCCTTCGCAGCGGGAGAGCCTGCGCCTGGCCCGGGATATCGTCCGTCTGGCCAGGGACGCCGGGCGGCGCTGCGTTTGCCTGCTGACCGGCATGGATCAACCCCTGGGGCGCGCCGTGGGCAACGCTCTGGAGGTAGAGGAGGCCCTGGCCGTCCTCGACGGCGAAGGACCGGGCGCTGTGCGCGATACGGCCCTCGAGCTGGCCGCCCGGGGACTCAAGGCCTGCGGCTTGAGCGGGAACATCGACGAGGCCCGGGAAGCGGCCCGGGGACGCCTCGACGACGGCGCGGCCCGCGAGATCTTCGAGCGGATGATCACCGCCCAGGGCGGCGACCTGTGCGCCTTTGTCAAACGCTCCCGCGACAGCATCGCCGAAGAGACCCTGACCGCGCCGCGCGCAGGTTGGCTGCGCCGGATCGGCGCGCGGGCCGTCGCCCGGTCCGCGATGCTCCTGGGGGCCGGTCGTGAAAAAGCCGCCGAAGCAATCGACCACGAGGCCGGAGTGGTACTGGCCGTCGAGCGAGGTGCCCGGGTGGAAACCGGTCAATCCCTAGCACGGCTCCACACCCGCCGCCCGGAGACCCTGGCCGCGGCGCGGAAGGCCCTGGCCGGAGCCTTCGTTATCGGCGGGGAACGCCCGACGCCCCACCGGTTGCTGCGCGAGGTGGTCGAGTAGACGACCGGTTCAGCTCCGTAAACAGGAAAAGCCGCGGCGGGGTCTCCAGACCCCGCCGCTTGATTCCAATGAGGTAAAGCAACGCTTGATACCTGTCCGATGTAGGATGTCGGCTGCTGAAAGCGCTCAACATAACAACCCGCTGATGCCTTCAACCCGATCAACGGCCGGTGGATAGAAGGACCAAGCCGGCTAGCCGCCTGCTTTCAGCTTATCATCTGGCAAATGCGGCCTTTAGACAGCTCCAGGGCGAGGGGTGGTCCAAAGGGGGGCGACCCGCGGGCCGACCCCCTTGTTGTTGTTATCAGCGGTGCGGTAAGCGCTAGCCCGCCTTGATGCGGTGGCGCAGTCTGCCCACGGCGAAGGCGATCAGTCCCAGGCCCATCGCCAGGGCGATGCTCACTTCTAGGACCAATGAAGGCCAGTTTCCGTCGGTTGCCGAGCCAAAACCCCGGCCCAGCCAGTAGGTGGGCAGCCACCACATGGTGGCCTCCCAGGCGGAGGGGATCAGGGCGGCGACGACGGGGGGGAAGATAATGATCGCCATGGCCTTGAAATAGGCCATCATCTGCATCTCGGAATCGGCGTAGAGGCCCAGCAGCAGCCCCAGACCCGAACCCGTGGCCACACCGACGGCGGAGACGGCCAGCAGGGCGGCCCAGTTGACGCTCAGGCCCATCAGCAGGTAGATCAATGGCGGCAGAACCAGGGAGAGCAACCCGGCGGCCAGGGACTTGCCCACCAGGTACTCGGACCGGGAGAGGGGGCTGACGGCCAGGGCGGCGCTGACTCCGGAGATGCGCTCCTCCATCAGCGAGAAGCCCACGGCCAGGGCGCCGACCACCCCGCCGAAGAGGGCGAAGCACTGGGCGAAGACGTTGCGCCAGCGCACCAGGGCGTTATCCTCGTCAACAACGACCTCGACGGAGGACTCGGGCAGCGGAGCGCCGTCCAGGGCCGCCTGGGCGACCGCCACGGCCCTGCCGGCGGCCTCGAGGGCGCCTTCATCCTCGTCGCCCTGGAGCAGCAGGGTCAGCTCGCCATCGTGCAGCACCACGCCGGGGGTGTCGCTCTGTCGGGCGACGACGTCGTCCAGCTCGTCGCGGTCGTCTACTTCGATGAGCTCGGCCAGCCGGGAAAGCTCGCTCCGGGCCGTGGCGGGGAGGTCGTCGGGAACGGCCAACACGAGTTCGAAGCTGGTGGCGGCGGGGAGGATCAGTTGGAAGATGAAGACCATCAGCAGGGGACCGAAGAGCCCGAAGAGGACCATCCGGTTGCGGAAGATGCTCTTGTACTCCCGACCCAGAGAGGTCAGCAGGCGGCGCGTTTTCATCGGAGGGCCTCCTTTCCTTGGCCGTTGCCGATACCCAGGGAGACGCCCCAAAGACGGCGGCGGAAGACCCAGCCCCCGAAGATCAGGGTGACGGCGGTCACCGCGACGGCGATGCCGAGGTTGATCCAGAGAACATCAGCCTGCCCCGTGGGGAAGAAGGCCTCGCGGACCAGGCGCAGGATCGGATAGGTCGGCAGGTAGGCGAACTCGGGAAAACTCGGCACGAAGAGGGAGCTCACGGGCAGGCTGATGCCGAAGGTCACCAGGGCGCCGGTGAGGATGAAGCCGGTCAGCGACTTGAAGAAACCGGAAAGCAGGAAGGCCAGTCCGGCGGCGAACAGGCAGAGCAATACGGCGGAGACCATGGCCAGGCCCAGGCCGGGGAAGAGCCCCCAGACGCCCACGGTGGTCACGAAGGCCTCGGCGAGGACGAAGATGCTCAGCGCCAGGGCCTTGGCGGTGAGGATCTCGCCCATGCCGGCGGGGCTGGCGCGCAGGGCGTCGATGGTGCCCCGGCTGCGCTCGCCGGTCATCAGCACCGCGCCGAACCAGAGCCCGATGATGAAGGCCTCGCCGAAGACGAACATCGGAACGATGACACGTCCGGCCGTGGGTTTCTCACTCCAGGAGTAGCCGGGCAGCAGCTTGCGCGGTGGCTCCTCCAGCTCTTCACCGCCGCTGAGCAGGGAGGTCAGCCATTGGTCCGTCGTCTGGGCGGTCAGCCGTCGGGTGGTCTCGGGCAGCAGATCCGGCATCAGGTGACGGAAAGCGTAGCCGCCGGCGGCGTCTCCCTCGATGACGATGCCGAAGCCGACATCGACTTCGCTGACGGCGCGGCGGACCGCGGCTTCATCTTCGAGCCAGGCGAAGCGCCGGGTTTCCCGGGTGTTGGCTTCTCCCGCGTCCACCTCGTTCCAGCCCTCGGCCTCGAGACCCGGGCTCAGCTCGGCGGCCAGGTTGTCGCCGGTGGCGTCGTGGAGGAACAGGGCCTCGTCGACGACGACCTCGCCGCCCCCCAGCAGGTGTCCCAGGACGATCCCGGCGACGACCATGGCCACGGTGATCCAGATCAGGTTGCTCTGGGCGATGTGGCGCAGGTCGGCCCGGGTGAGTTGCCAGATGCGGTTGAGCATGTCTCTCACCTTCCTAGAGATGCTGGCCGACCAGCTTGACGAAGGCGTCCTCCAGGGTCGCCTCCTTGGTGTGCATAGTGACGACGGCGCCCTCGGCCAGCCAACGACCCAGCCGCTCGCGGTCCTCGGCGTCGTCCAGGGATAGCTCACGGGTCGTCGAGCGGCCGTCCTCGACGATCTCGACGGCGACCATCCGCTCGCCCAGGGCCAGCTTGAGGTCGTGGGGGGCGTCCACGGCGGCCAGGCTCCCCCGGTGGATGAAAGCCACCCGATCGCAGAGGCTGTCGGCTTCGTACATGTTGTGGGTTGTCAGGAAGACCGTCACCCCGTTGTCCAGCTCCCGGTGGATGGCCTCGCGGATCACCAGGGCGATGTCGGGATCGAGGCCGCCGGTGGGCTCATCGAGGAAGAGCACCTTCGGGTTGGGGATCAGAGCCCGGGCGAAGACCAGGCGCTGGAGCATCCCGCGGGAACAATCGGAACCCCGCTTGTCGGCGGCGTCATCGAGTCCGACCAGCTCGAGCAGCTCCTTGGGATCCCGGGTCTCGCCGCTGTAAAGGCGGCGGTAGAACTCCAGATTCTCCAGCACGGTGAACTTTTCGTAGATGTTGGGCAGCTCGAAGCTGACGCCGATCTGCTCGAAGTAGGCCGGGGCGGGATTGCGCAGGTCGTGGTCCAGGATGCGCACCGTCCCGCCCTGCAGGGGCAACTGACCGGTGAGTAGCTTGATCGTCGTCGACTTGCCGGCGCCGTTTGGGCCGAGGAAGCCGAAGCACTCGCCTCGCTCGACGGTGAAGTCGACATCATCGACAGCGGGTGGGGCGTCCTTCTCGTAGCGGAAACGCAGATTCTCGACCGCGATCATGGTTCCTCCAGGGTTGGTTGCAGAGTCTCTAAAAACAGGTTTGTTGAGCAAACTTAACTCGGCCAAAAAAGGGGCTCATTTCCTTTTCCGGAGTCTGGAGTCGGGAAGGCGGGGATTGTCAGTTCCGCCTGATTGGACCGTAATGATAACCTGCCGCCGGTGCCCGCGATGACCCGCAGAAATCTTTCAGATAAGGGCTGGCCCAAGAGTGGCGGTTATAATGGGGGGAAACGCTGCAAAACGACTTGGGTTCGCGTACCCGATTCGGATCGGTTTGTGATTGTAATCTGCTGAGGGATTATCACCTGATACTAAACCTTCGTCGAAAACGCTAAAGAGCGGCGTTTAGAAAGGAAGTGCCGTCAATCACCTCGCGAAGGGCTCCAGCTCGATATGCAAACGTTTTTATCTGCTAAAGTCGCAATTCAAAACGTTTAGTCTCATGCAACCTGGGATGCAAATCAGGAGTAGCGCCTTCCCGACTCTCAGCGTGTTCTTAGAAGCACCCTCATAGAGCAAGTCTGGTTTTCCGCCACCAAGCGACGCCAAAAAGGAATGACTTGCACAGCTAAAAGACACTACATCTTAAACTAATAGCAATATTTGCCTGTTCAAACACGTGTGATAATTTCTTCTTCATTTCGACCTGCAAGTGCAGCATAAGCAAGCAATCCGGGTGCGTAGCAAGAGTGCGGGAGTCATAACGGAGCACGTCCAGGAGCCGGATAACGGACCGGCAAACTCTTTGTCTCGCTGCGGCTGCCGGAGTGGGCCATGCGGGAAACGACTCCAAGTGATGTTGCTGTGCGATAATCATGAAACAGCGGTTCGGCCGTCGTGGGTTAATCAGCGGATTCCGGCGTGCCCGCCCCGGTGCCTTCATCCTCGCCTCGACTGCCGGCGATAATCTCCTCGAGCAGCGCCAGGTAGGCCGTGAAGTCGCGGCGGCCCGTCGGGGTGGCGCTGTAGCTGGTCCGCGGGATGCGCTCGACGAATTCCTTCTTGACCTTGAGGTAGCCGGCCTCCTCCAGCTTGCGCAGATGCAGGGAGAGGTTGCCCTTGGTCAGGTTCAGCCGCTTGAGCAGCTCGGTGAACTCCAGCGGCTCCTCGGCGGTGCAGATCAGGCTCATGATGGCCATCCGCGTGCGCTGGTGCAGCACCGGGTTGAGGTTGAATATTTTGACCGGATTGCCCATGGTCAGTCGCGGGGGCCGTCATCGACCCGGCTGAAGGCGATCAGGGGCAGGCCCCAGCAGACGGCGATCTTGTAAAAGGGGTAGCCGTGGAGGAGGAAGGTCGCCGGCAGGGCCAGGATCAGCGCGCTGATGCCCAACACCAACACACTGCGCAGACGCACGATGGAGGTGAAGGCGATCAGCATCGCCGCCGCGGCGGCGGAGAGGAAGCCGAAGATGTAGTCTCCCTGACCGCCCCGGGCCAGCAAAACAGTACCCAGGGCGCCGACGACGGCGAAGGGGACCAGGCGCAGGTAGTCGGCGCGCATCATCTGGCCGATGACGCCGAAGAGGGAGTATCCCTCGCGCCGGGCCGCCCGGGCGATGCCCAGGCTCTTGATGACGGTGAAGACGGCGATGGCCAGCCCGCCGACTATCCAAAGCACCGTGGACTTCCCTAATCCGGCGATGACCGGCGGGGCGTAGTCGAGGATCAACTGCATCCCGACGCCGATGACCACGGCGGCGATCCCCATGATCAGAAACAGGTGGCTGATCTCGTGGGAGACCTTGCGGAAGAGGGCGCTCTTTCCGCTCTTGTCGACCAGACGACGGATGTGGCGCAGGTCCTCGATGCTCTCGCGGACATCCCGGGGCAGTTGTCGTTGGGTCATTTATCCACCTGACGGGTTGACGGCCCAGTTGATGACAGACCGGTATGTATCACAAACCGCTTGTTAGTATAGACCAACTTCCCCGGGTCGTCAAGCTCCGGTGTTCTTTTTTTCTCTAACGATTCGTTAACGCATTGTTGTTAGCCGTTTACGCTATCTCTAAAAGGGATCATTCACCAAGTTCGGACCTGATCGCCCTTGTAACCTGCTGATAATACGCATGTAGAAACAGATGTACCTGTCACTTTATCGCAGTATTAAGTGGCGGCAAATGGGGCGTGCTCGTTTGATAATCTACCCTGCATTGTTGCCGGCAATTAACGAGCACCCGATAGCTACTCGACTTATAACTGCTGCATTATCAAGTAACAAGACCGCGCAGTAAAGCATCGAGATTAAAGCGTGACGCACCTAAGCCGCGAATACCAGTTCGTTGAACCTCTCTTGTTCCGCCCTGATTTGGTCTGAACACGTTCCATAAAGCCAAAAGGATTTTCACACGTTCATAAACAGGTATACATCACTATTCGTTTGTTGTTATATGCCTTATAGCTGTGCAAGCTGCCACTGTCCGCTTGCAGCCTGGTGGCATACAACCGATGTGCCTTAAGCGTACGCTTCAAGCAGAACGCTCTGCTTCGCGAAGTCGCGACTCCTGAAACAAAACCCGGGCTTCACAGTTAAGGATGCTAAATGATTATAAATAGCAATTTTTACAGATACAAAACTATTGGCATATCGATCTGGAGCGATTCGTGAGGTAATTGTCAGCACTATCTCTATAAACTAGGTTCATTGTCCCTTCAACGTCGGTTCAGTTTCAGTCGATAATCCCAACATAATGAAGTGAGACTAGATGGTCTACGCTCAGACGCTCAACCAGCCAAATGGACTTGCGGCCGCCTCAACCAAGCAGACCGCCGGAGCGACCTTCGCAGCTCTCTTAAGCTGAGTTCCTCGATGAACTCTGGCGCCTCAACAATTGGTTTACATTAAGCTCCATTTAACCGGCCGGGATACAAAAACCGCCCGGCGGGCGGCGCTTGTGGAGTGGTTGATACTCGCGGAGTCAGGACTTGACGGCCCCCGGGCTGCGGGAGGTCAGGCAGCGCTGGACGACCTCGTCGGCCAGGCTGGCGAAGTCCGAGGAGCCCCTAGAGGCCGGGGAATACTCGAAGACGGTCTGGGCGTGGTTGGGCGCTTCGGAGATCTTGCGCGAGTAGCGGATGATGGTCTCGGTCAGCAGCTCGCCGAAGTGGCCCCGGGCCAGACGCAGGATCGCCCGGTGAGCCTTGTCGAAGCGGTCGTAGAAGTTGGGCACGACCCCGAGGATGTGGGGGGCGTGCTCGGGGGGCAGCTCGCGGAGGGCGTTTATGGTTTTCACGGCGGTGATCGCCGTCAGGTAATCGGTGGAGAAGGGCAGCAGGACATGGTCGGAGGCGTAGAGGATGTTGTAGGTGAGCACGTTGAGAGCGGGAGGGCAGTCGAAGATGATGTAGTCGAGGCGACTCAGCCGCGAGAGGATCCGACCGAGCACATGGTAGCGGTCGACGCGCTGGTCGATCAGGCTGGATATCTCCCAGAGGTCGTAGCCGCCGGAGCTGATCAGGACAAGATTGTCGCGCAGCCGCTGCAGGGCGACCTCTTCGCCCATCAACAACTCGGCCAGCCCGCCGCCGACGGGCTGGAGGTTGAAGTAGGTGGCGATTGTGCCCTGGGGGTCGCCGTCGATGAGCAGCACGCGCTTGCCCTGCAGGGCCAGCGCAGCGGAGAGGTTGACCGCGGTGGTGGTTTTACCCGTGCCGCCCTTGGCGATGAAAACGGCGATGGATTCCACGTTCTCGATGACGCCTTTCGTTATCGTTCGAGTGCCCGGAAGCGTTCCGATGATCACGCTGATAACTGCCCAACCCGCATCTGATACTCGTTGAGCTGAACAGGGCGGGGGGCTTCCGGCGGGCTTACGCTCTGAACGCTTCTTTCAAGTCTGTTGCCCGGTCCAGCCCCACTTGCATCCGTGCGGTCAAACGAGGGGGCGATGTTCGCGAAGCTGTGTCGATCCCACAGGCTTTTTAGCTATCGAAGTATGGAGCATCAGCCGAGAGCGACTGGGGACCAGGCCCGCAGCGCAATCCGTTGTTGCTTGACTCGATCCGGCGGGGTGGTGTAGGGACACCCTGCCGGGCGGTACCGTAACAGGCGGACTCATGGAAGGTGTGACAAAGGTGACGGGCCGGCTGGCAGATTGCGTGAGACAAGTTGTTACGTGGATTAAGCTAGTATAAAGGATGGGCAATGTCAAAGGGCTGATTCGGGTTCGCAGCCCACCGCGGCAAGCGCCACGACCAGGAACAAGGCTAGGAACACGGTTGATGAACCCAGCGATAGAGCCGCTCCCGGACGACTTACACAGAGTGCGCACACGGGCTGCTCCGGGAATGCTCCGCGCCTTCACCTCACCGGGCGCCTCTGCTATACTTACGCGACCCCGGAGCGTCGGGTGGTCCTGAGCTTTCAAGAGGGCTGTGAATACGAGTCGAGGAGTAGGCGTGGAAGAAAAGCACTCAACCGATCAGGGTCCCACCCGCACCGGCCGGGTGCCGCTCTATGTACTGATGGTCATCTTCCTGGTCTTTCTGGCCATCTTCTTCTACTACGTCTGGGACGTCGTCACCCCGCTTTTGATCTGGCTGATCCTGGTCTTCATCCTGATCCCCTTCGCCTCGAATGATCCCCGGGCCGTCGCGCTGATCATCCTGATCACCGTCATCGGGCTGATCTATGGTGTGATAAGCCTCTGGGACGCCTTCTTCCCCTTCGTGGTCGCCCTGGTGCTGGCCTTCTTCCTCGATCCCATCGCCGACCGCTTCGACATCTGGTACAACCGCCTGCTCGCCAAGCGCGAGCGCTCCGAGCCGCCCACGGACAAAAAAGGGATGCGCCTGCGCGCTCTGGCCGCGGCGACGACGGTGCTGCTGGTCATCGGTGTCCTGGTCGGCGTGGGCTTTATGCTTGCCCCGACGATCCAGCACGACCTGGATCGGCTGGACGACTTCAACTTCAACGCTATCCTCGTCGAACTCCAGAGCTGGGTCGACGAGGTCACCGCCAACAATCCCTCACTGCGGGAACCCCTGCAGAACGTTAGCGAGGACCTTAAAGCCGCCGCCTCCGAAGCTCTGCCCTCGGCCACCCAGGTAATGAATACCGCCTTCGCCCAATTGGGCAACTTGGGCAACCTGATTCTGATCCCCATCTTCACCTTCCTGTTGCTGCGCGACGTGGACCGCTTCAAGGCCAAGCTGCGCACATTGATACCCGTGCAGCTCAAGAACCGCATCGGCGGACTGGCCAAGGACGCCAACCGCGTCTTCATCGGTTTCTTCCGGGCCAAGTCCATCGGCTGCGCCTTTGTGGCGTTATGGGTGGGCACCGGGCTCTACCTGCTCGACGTGCCCTTCTACGTGCCCATCGCCCTGATCACCGGTGTGCTCAACTTCATCCCCTTCGTCGGGCCCTTCCTCGGGGCTGTCATCGCCGTGCCCGTCTCCTTTCTGGCGCCGGACCCCATGCTGGCGGCGCTGTTGACCATGGCGCTCTACCTCTCGGCCAACGCCATCGACGGCTACATCCTCGATCCGCTGATCGTCGGCCGCAAGATGGGCATCGGACCGGTCCTGCTGCTATTGGCCGTGCTGGTCGGTTTCGAGTTCGGCCTGCTCTGGGCGTTTATGGCCGTGCCCCTGGCCGCCCTGGTCAAGATCATCGCCCTGCAGGTCGAAAGGTACTACCGCAAGAGTCCCATTTACCTGGGTCCGCATAATAAAACCGACGAGGAGACACTGCGCCGCAAGGAGGAGGAAAACCTGGCCGAGGAGGAACGCCTGCGGCACAAGCTGGACGATCCCGAGGATGACGTCACCGACGACAAGGCTTGACACCCACTCCCTGACACGAGACAATACCGAGAGAACCAATCGACAATTATGCGCATCGGCTTGCCACGAGTACTGATCCACCACTACCGCTACCTGCCCCTGTTCGCGGGTTTCTTCCGCGCCCTGGGGCTCGAGGTGGCCATCAGCCCGCCGACGCGTAAAAACATCGTCAGCCGGGGCATCGCCTCCACCGTCGACGACGCCTGCCTGCCGCTCAAGGTGGCCTTCGGCCATCTCTTCGAACTCCAGGAGGCCGGGGTCGACCGTATCTTCCTGCCCCGACTGGTCAGCCTGGAGCCCGGCTCCTCGCTCTGCCCCAAGATCATCGGCCTGCCCGACATGGCGCTGAGCTGCGTTGACACCAGCCTGCCGCTGCTGGCTCCCACCGCCGACGTAAACCGCGGTCTGGGCGGTGTGCTGGAGACGCTTGAGGCGGCGGGACGCGAGCTGGAATTCTCAGAAAACGAGATCGACAAGGCCCTCAGCGAAGCAGAGACCGCCCAGGCAACCTACCGCGCCGACTGCCTGGCCGGACGCGACCCCGAGGCCCTGCTCGACTCCATCGAGAGCGGCAAGCCATACCGGGAACCCCCGCAGGGCGACGAGCTCGAGGTCCGGGTCATCGGCCGCTCCTACCTGATCTTCGATCCGGGCAGCTCCCTGGACCTGCTGGCCAAGCTGCGCCGGATGGGCTGCCGGGTGCTGACCCACGAGGCCGTCGACCACCGCACCCTGGACCGCGAGCTGGCCGGCTTCAAGCGCGCCCCTTACTGGACGCTGGGTCGGGAGATCCTCGGCGCCGCCGGATTCTTCCTGCGCCAGTCCAGCGTCGACGGCCTGATCTTCGTTCCGCCCTTCCAGTGCGGTCCGGCCTCGCTGCTCGAGACGCTCATCGAGGCCCTGGCCCGGAAACACCCCCAAACCGGCTACACCACCCTGGTCCTCGACGAGCACACCGGTGAGGCGGGACTGCTGACGCGCCTGGAAGCCTTCCTGGACATGATCCGTCGCCGCAAGCGCCTGGCCCGCTCCGGCGGATGATCGGCGCGGCCTCGGCCGATCGCGCCGCCGGAGATCACCGCGCGAGGGCGGCGTTGGCACGTTTCTTGCGCAATGCGACTCCCCGGGCGCCAGGCCGCGTG
>WJMB01000053.1 GCA_014728185.1 Candidatus Coatesiibacteriota bacterium | reverse complement strand
GTTGAAACGTGCGCCACCGAGCCCATACACCGCGACCCCTTGATCCGCGTAGGCCTGTCCAGTTCATCATCTATCCAACTCACAGTCTATCCAACTCACAGTCTATCCAACTCACAGTCTATCCAGCTCAAAGTCAACGATAACGGCAGGTAATCGGCATTGGCTAATCTACAAGCTTTCCAGTTGCTTTTTAATCAATTCGAGGATCAAGCCCGCCGGACCGGGTGTGTTTGCTGACGCTCGATTCCCCCGGGCAACGACTCGCACCAACGGCAAGGGAGATCGCATTTCGGACGCTGCCTGGCAAACACAGACCGGGCACCCGCAACTTTCCGCCTCATCGGCGGTAAAAAACGGCTGTTCGCCGATTATCCGCTCCAGCAAGCTTGGCTGAACAGCCGCCAAGTCGAATAAACCACATGACAAACCTGAACTTGAAGAACCCACACTGACAAACCAACCCCGCGACGGGGTATCCTTCGACAAACCCGGAGGTTATTGATGAAACGTCTGTTAGCGCTCACCCCCCTGCTGCTGCTCCTCCTCGCGGGCTGCCAGCTCCCCGGCGGCGAGACCCCGGACGACGGCGAGAAAGAGAACGCCGGCGAGCCGCTGAGCTACCTCGGCGTCACCCTGGCCCCCCAGGAGGATTTGGCCGCAGTCACCAAGACCTTCGACTCCGACGAGACCACCATCGTAGTCTGGAAGGTCAATCTGCGCAACAACGACCGCTTCTCCCGGCACAAATTGACGGCCGAATGGCTCCTGCCCAGCGGGGAGCTGCTCTGGAAAGAGGACCGCAGCTTCTCCACCGGTGACGACGCCACGATCACCATCACCGGCGGCAAGGGCTATGCCGAGGTCGGCGGCTGGACCCCCGGGGTCTACACACTCAAGTTCTACCTGGACGGCTCCCCCGTGGCCGAGGAGATCTTCCGGGTCACCGGCGAGGTCACCGAGGAGCAGGAGCCGATCCTGCTGGCCGGGGTCACCTTCCACTCCCCCGACGACATCACCGAACCGGTAATGGTCTTCGACGAGGAGACGGTCACCGAGGTCATCTGGTTCGCCAAGTTCTCGGTCACCGACGAGGCCGTCGGCCGCCACCAGGTCAGCGCCACCTGGATGGATCCCGACGGCAAGCCGCTGTGGAACGAATCCCGCACGATGACCGTGGCCGAGGGCCAGGAAACGGTCTCCGTGGGCGGCGGCCAGGGCCACACCGACCCCGCCGAGTGGACACCGGGCGAGTACACCCTGATGCTGACCGTGGACGGCAAGCCCATCGGCGCCACCAACTTCAGCGTCGGCGCCACCGAGGACGAGCCCGAGGTCGAGACCGAACCCACCGAGGGCCTGGACCTCTACGGCCTGGTCTTCGTCGACCGCGACGATTATTCCGAGGTCCGCGACACCTTCCTTAACGACGAGACCGAGATGATCGTCTGGGTGGTCTCCCTGGCCCGGCAGCCCGACGGCCCCACGGGCACCCATACTATCACCGCCGAGTGGTACGATCCCGAAGAGGTCCTGCGCTGGAGCCAGGACAAGGATTTCGAGATCGGCGATGACGAAGAGACCAAGCGGGTCATCGGCGGCCGGGGCTATACCGAGCCCGGCTGGTGGGACCTGGGCGCCTGGACGGTGCTGTTCTATCTCGACGGCGAGTTCATCGCCATGGAGAACTTCACCATCGAGTAGCCGTCGGATCGAAACATGACCGCCGCAATACGACAACCGGGGCCGAACGGCCCCGGTTTTCTCGTGCCATTCTCACACCGTCTACCGGCTGACGACCAGGCGGGTGGTGTGGCTCTCGCCGGCGACGGTCAGCCGGGCCAGGTAGACGCCGGCCGCGGCGGCGGAGGCGTCCCAGGCGACCTCATGGCGTCCGGCGACGGCGGGACCGTCGGCCAGGGTGGCCACCCGGCGGCCGGACAGGTCGTAGACGGCCAGCTCGAGGTCGGCCCCGGAGGCCGAGGCGCCCACGCTGTAGGCGATCACGGCGCTGGAGCGCACCGGGTTGGGGAAGCAGCCGTCGACGACGGTCCGCACGGCCTCGTCGGGGCGCTCGGAGAGGGTCAGCGGACCGTACTCGGAAACGACGCCGTCGCCCTCGAGAACCTCGAGGTAGACCCGCTGTCCGGCCTCGCCCTCGCGCACCAGATAGGCCCGGGCGTCCGGGGACAGGGCGTGGTCGTTAAGGCGCTCGCGGGAGCCGTCGGCCTCGAGGTAGAAGTTGAAACCGGCGGCAGTGCCATCGACATCCCAGGCGACCAGGGCGCCCTCCTCGGTCCAGTCGTAATGCAGCTCGCGGACCGGGGCGTCGGCGCCGCCGACGACGCAGTACTCGATGTTGCTCCAGCCGCCCCAGGTGAATTCGTTGCCGGCGCGGACCCGGTAGTAGTAGGTCGCCGGGTCGTTGCCCGTCACCTGGTACTCGGTCTCGGTGAGGTCGTCGGCCAGGGTGGTGACGGTGTCGAAGGAATCGACGGGGTAGATGTCGTCGAAGTAGATCCCGCCGTTGTGGTAGTAGGTGTCGGTATTGTAGCGGAAGCGGACCAGGACGGTCTGGCCGACATAGGAGCCCAGGGAGTGGGTCTTGGAGGTCCAACTGGTTCCGCTGCCGGTG
>WJMB01000351.1 GCA_014728185.1 Candidatus Coatesiibacteriota bacterium | reverse complement strand
TCGTCGTCGCGCTCGGCCAGCTCGACCTCGGTCACCCCGCGCACCAGGTGGGCTATCCCGCCGCCGAAGCAGTCGGCCAGCTCATCGTCGGTCAGCTCGGTGTCCTCGACCACATCATGAAGCAGCCCCGCCGAGACCGTCTCGGCGTCGGCGCCGATCTCGGCCAGGATATGGGCCACCTCGACGACGTGAAGCAGGAAGGGATCGCCGGAGACCCGCCGCTGAGCGCCGTGATGGCGCGCCGCCGCCAGGTAGGCCTTCTCGACGAGCTCCAGCTCCTCCATCGAACTGCGCTTGCGCAACAGCCCGATGGTTTCCTCGAGGATGTGGCGGCAGGTGGCCAGGTTGAGCGGCATGACGCGGTCCGTAGCGGAGGTTCCCTCCCAGTATAGCACAGCGGCGGCCCGCCGTTCCCGGGCCGCCGCCGGTTTTCACCCCGCCCCTACTCCCCGGGCGGAGGATCAGTCAGCAGATCGGGCCGCAGGCGTCGGGTACGCTCCAGCGCCCGTTCGCGCCGCCAGCGCTCCACCGCCCCGTGGTCCCCGGAGCGCAGTACCTCGGGCACCTTCATCCCGTGGAACTCCGCCGGGCGGGTGTACCAGGGGCAGTCCAGCAGACCCTCGCCCTCGAAGGAGTCCGACAGCGCCGCCGCCGCGTCGGATAGCACACCGGGCAGCAGGCGCACCGCCGCGTCCACGCAGGCCAGGGCGACCAGCTCGCCCCCGGAGAGCACCACGTCACCCAGTGAGACCTCGAAGTCCGCCAGGGAGCGCACCCGCTCGTCCACCGCCTTGTAATGGCCACAGAGGAAGATCAGGTGGCTCTCCAGGGAGAGCTCCTTGGCCAGATCGTTGTCCAGCAGGCGGCCGCCGACGTCGGTCAAAATCACCTTGGACTCCGGTTGGCGCAGCTCCTCCGCCGCCGCGAAGAAGGGCTCGGGCTTGAGGATCATCCCCGCCCCGCCGCCGTAGGGGATGCCGTCGGCCAAATGGTGGTTGCCGTCGCACCAGTCGAGCAGGCCGCGGGCGCGCAGCCGTGCCAGGCCCTTCTCCTGGGCCCGACCGGGGATGCTGGTCTCCAGATAGTTGATAATGGAGACCGGGTGCAGGGTGACAATGTCGACAATGAGCATTTTTTAGTATTGCTGGGAAGGGTTTCAGAAATCAGTAAGACTTTAATGGATAGTCTGGCTGGTTTGGAATTCTCCATTCATGCCAATCATACTCTTTATAGTATAACCAACCCTGGTCTTTATTATTACTTTTTGGAATAGATACTTATGTCCACAATATCTATTTATTATGCTCATTAATTTCGGACTGTCATAGTTTTTATAATTATTTTAATATCGTTGCGTCGCAGGTGTTATATAATAGTCGATCAGTTTACACTCTGAATCAGCTATATCTAATTTTTATTGCATACTCTTAATTAATACATGTTTTTCGCTGCCAATTAGTGTTATTAAGTTATTAACACTTGCAACTATAAATATATATTAGCTGTTAGATTTAGCTGTGTACTTTGTTGCATTCTTGCTGTTTTCTCTTGTTTCTTCACGATCAATATCATGTAATTCCCAATTTTACTAGTATATTGTTATACTAGCTTATTAAGCTCCATCAGTGATTTATGTGTATCTTCAAAATCAGGATCTATGCAGAAAAGCACGGCTAGTGCACGATACTCACCGTCGGGAGCCATCAACGGCGCAGTATCGAAGTCGGTACAACTGAAGCCGTAATGATACTCGGTCACCTCCAGGACCAACTCGCGAAGCTCGGTACCAATCGCATCGATGGTGTCGAACTCGATGCCGTCTTCCGGTTCCGCGGGGAAAAGCGATCACTTGTATGAGGGTTTAATATCGGGCCCGTATCAGAAAAGATTGGAGTGAGAAGAAAGACGCACAGGATGAACAAGCCGGTCTGGGCGCCGCCCGCGATAACAACTGCAGTACGCTTGAGTGTTATTCCTCCCGGATGCCACGGCGGCGAGACCGGCCCTCACCAGGCCCCAGCGCTCGGACGTTCGAGCGGGTAGGCTTTGGCACGTTTCTTGCGTAGTCCGGCGCCATCCGTCCAATACCCTCGCGCCACGGCGCAAGAAACGTGCCAAAGCCGAACCTGGCGCGAGGGTGTGTGTGGAAGGGGTCTCGCCGCCGCGGCCTATGCCTCCCCCTCTAGCTCGGCGGGCTCCAGCTTCTCGATGGGTCGGCCGAAGAATTTGGCCGCCAGAGCCTTGATGGTATCGGAGATGTCGGTGGAGAAGAAACGGTGCTCGGCGGGCGGGGCGCCGAGAGGCCGTGCCAGGCCGCGTTCGGTCAGCCGTTCAGCGACGGCCCGGGCGGTTTCTTCGGCGGAGTCGACCAGCTCGACGCCGGGGCCCATCACCTGGGCGATGACCCCCTTGAGCAGGGGGTAGTGGGTGCAGCCCAGGACCAGGGTGTCGACGCCGGAGTCCTTGAGCGGTTCGAGATAGCTCTGGGCGACCCAGCGTGGCACGGGGCCGGTCAGCCAGCCCTCCTCGGCCAGGGGGACGAAGAGGGGGCAGGGTCGGGCGTGGATGGACAGCCCGGGGCGCAGTGTGTTGAGGGCGGCTTCGTAGGAGCCGCTGGCCACGGTGGTGCGGGTGCCGATGACGCCGACGGCGCCGCGGCTGCGTTCGGCGGCGGCCCGGGCGCCGGGCTCGACGACGCCGACCAGGGGCACGGGACTCTCGGAGGAGAGGGCGGGCAGAGCGGCGGCGCTGGCGGTGTTGCAGGCTATGACAACGAGCTTGACCCCGCGGCGACGGAAGAAGGCCAGGGCCTGGCGGGTGTAGTGCAGCACGGTGGCCGGGCTCTTGCCGCCGTAGGGCACACGGGCGGTGTCCCCCAGGTAGAGCAGGGGCTCGACGGGGAGGCGGTCGGCGACGGCCCTGGCGACGGTCAGACCGCCGACGCCGGAGTCGAAGACGCCGATGGGAAGGAGGCTTGAGGTTCCACTCATTTTGTCATCCATCGAAACGGAGCTGCCCGCCGCTCGGGGGTTTGATATCTAGGTGCCGCCAGGCGCGTTCGGTGGCCACCCGACCCTTGGGGGTGCGCTGGAGCAGCCCCTGCTGGATCAGGAAGGGCTCATGGACCTCCTCGAGGGTCCCCGGCTCCTCGCCGACGGCAACGGCGATGGTCTTGACGCCGGTCGGACCACCGCCGAAGCTGCGGCAGAGCTTGTCGAGGATGCGACGGTCCAGCTCGTCGAGGCCCAACTCGTCGATCCCCAACAGCCGCAGGGCCTCGTCGGCCACGGCGGTGTCGATAACGCCCCCGGCGCGGACCTGGGCGTAGTCGCGCACCCGGCGCAGCAGGCGGTTGGCCACACGGGGGGTGCCACGGCCGCGGCGGGCGATCTCGCCGACACCGTCCTCGTCGATCTCGACCTCGAGCAGGGCGGCGGAGCGGCGCAGGATGGCGGCGATCTCTCCGGCGGGGTAGTAGCCCAGGCGGAGCACGACGCCGAAGCGTGCGCGGATCGGCGCCGAGAGCAGGCCGGCCCGGGTGGTGGCGCCGACCAGGGTGAAGCGCTGCAACTCGAGCTTGACGGTGCGCGCCGCCGGGCCGGAGTCGATAACGATGTCCAGCCGGTAGTCCTCCATCGCCGGGTAGAGGTACTCCTCGACGACGGTGGAGAGGCGGTGGACCTCGTCGATGAACAGCACGTCGCCGGCGGCCAGGGAGGTCAGGATGCCGGCAAGGTCGCCGGGGCGCTCCAGGGCCGGCCCCGAGGTGCCCTGCAGGCGCACCTCGAGCTCCCGGGCCACGATGTGGGCCAGGGTCGTCTTGCCCAGTCCCGGCGGACCACAGAGCAGGACGTGGTCCAGGGCCTCCTCGCGTTTGCGGGCGGCTTCGAGGAAGACGCGCAACTGCTCGACGACGCGGGCCTGACCGACGAAATCGTCCAGGTTCGTCGGGCGCAGGCCGCCTTCGGTGAAGTCCTCGGGCAGGGGATGGGGATCGGTCAGGTTGGTGACGGGCAAGGGGGGCGGCCTCCTCAGCGGTAGCGGAAGAGCATGCGGATGGTGCTCCACGAGGTTTCGCCCGGCGCGGCGTAGTCGTTCCAGGTGTCGATCAGCCAGCCGTAATCGTCGTCGTAGGCGAAACGGAACTGGGCCTCGCCCTCGGCGTGGTAGTGCTCGCCGGAGTCGGTGACGACGTCCAGGCTGTAATGGAGGTAGTCGCTCTGGGGATGCTCGCCGTCGGGGGGCGGGGCCGACTCTGTCTCGAGATCGAGGTGGATCGAGTTCTCGGCGAGCAGCAGCTTCTCGATGAAGCGTTCCTCGGAGTAGTTGTTCCAGGACTGCGGGGTCACGCGGCCGTCGATAACGTCACCGATCTCGTTCTCATTGAAGTAGTAGACGAAATCGTCATGGAGCAGCAGGATCGCCCCGCCGGGATCCCGGTTGATATAAGACTCCTCGAGGTACTCCAGGGCGCGCTCCGGGCTGGAGAGGTCGGGTCCCTCGCCCTCGGGCAGGGTGAAACAACCGCCCAGGGCGATCAGCAGAATCATCGCCGTTGTGACCGCGACGAGGCCAGGGGCTCTACGGGATGCGGCTTTTCTGTCGGTCCTGTCTTTCATCATAATTCCCACCGTTCGGAACGACGAGTTCTCCAGCCGACGACAAGCGTGCTCGACTCACCCATGGTTCCGCGAGAAGCCCGAAGGTCTGGGTCCCGCCGATGCCGCTCCCTGTCGCGAAACAGGTTCGAACAAAACCAGCCTGTTTGGAATTATCACGTGCATATGAACCGGAATGCACTTCCAGCATCTTGTAAAACCATGCATTTTAGCTCAAGCAGTTGACACATCCAGCCCGTTGAATTATTGCATTGTTTTTATTCCTGTGCTTCTTGTCGCGATCATCCGAAGTGATCTCGATCCCGCCGGTTGTCCCGGCAGTTTCAACACGATGAAACCCGGCTGAAACAGGCAGCGGCTTGATTGAGCTCTTGGACCGGCCGGGTGCCGAATCCAACTGACACCATCAGCAAAGCATTCATCGGAAGCTATCACCTTGCATCGACCCTGCGCAGCGTAAGACATTGGTCCAGTTTGCCGCAATTATCCCGCCTGTATTATGCAGGGAGGAACGTAGCGGACTTGGTTCGTCGTGATGATTCCCTCCGACATCCAGACCGATTCAAGTCAGAGTTGACAAGCTGGATCGACAGCCTTCGGACCTCCAGCGCCTTCGGGAAAGGGGTCGCGGTTTCCGAGCCGACCCAACGATTCCGATCCGTGGCGATACCTTGAACTGGAAACCACTGATACCCATTCGTTGAGCGCTTGACATTGCAAGTCTTGCGGACGCCGGCTGCGGCGACCTTCGCCCGGTTCTCGAGCGCGGCGTCGCCCGCTCCCGGCTTTGGCACGTTTCTTGCGCCCTCGCGCGCGGCTGTTGGACGAAGAGCGCCGCCCTCCGCAAGAAACGTGCCAAAGCCTCGTTCCATCGACCGCGGCGCGGGGAGGGGCCGGTGAACCCGGGCGAAGGTCGCCCTAGGGTCGCGGCGGGGCCAACTCGTCGAGCAGGGCGTTGATCCTGCGCGCCTGTTCGGACAGGGTGAAGCTCTCCAGCACACGGTTCCGCCCCCGCTCGGCCAGCCGGGCGGCCAGGGTCCGGTCGGTGAGCAAACGGTGCAGGGCGGCGGCCAGGGTGGGCACATCGCCGACGGGGTAGAGCAGGCCGTTGACACCGTCGTCGATGATCTCGGGCACGCCGCCGGAGTTGGTGGCCACGACGGGAATGCCCTGGGCCTGGGTCTCGATGACCACGCGGCCGAAGGGCTCGAAGTCGCTGGGCAGGGCCAGCACATCCATCAGGGCGGTGTAGGGTCGCACGTCGGGCTGGTAGCCCGCCAGGACGACGGAGTCGCGGAGGTCCAGCTCGTCGATGAGGGCCTCGAGCTCCTCGGCGTAGCCCGGGTCCTGACTGGCGAAGGTGGTGCCAACGACCAGGCAGGCGGCGGAAACCGAGTATCGCGTCTCCAGGGTTTTGACCGCCCTGAAAAGGTCCTCGGGGCGTTTCCAGCGGGTGAGGCGTCCGACATACCCGATGACTGGGCGTTCGCCCAAGCCCAGCCTGGCTCGCAGCTCCTCGTCGGGCGCCCGGGGCGCGAAGCGTTCCGGGTCCAGGGCGTTGGGGATGATCCGGCAGCGCTCGGGATAGCGGTGGTGCCAGGCCATCACCCGGTTGAGGACGGCCCGGCTGATGGCCACCACGACGTCGTCGAGCCGGAAGGCCGCCTGTTCGAGAAAGCCGTGAGTCCAGGCGCTGCGGACGTGCCGCCAATGCAGGGTGGGCAGGCCCAGGGCCGCCAGGCCGCAGACCAGGGAGCCCTTGAGCCCGTCAGAGTAGATCACGCGGGTGCGACGTTGGATGAGCAGACGGCGCAGCCGGCGAATGGAGTGGAGCAAGCCGTTGATGGCGCGTATCGGGTCCGGCGAGCCGTAACCGCCGGCCTGCATCTCGGTCAGGTCGGGGGAGGGTTGGAGATGAATCGGCGCTCCGGTTCGACCGAGCAGGTTTTCGACGCGCACGCCGGGCTGGGCCAGGACGATCTCGGGCGCCCAGCGCTCGTCAAGGCCCCGGATGATCCCCACCAGGCTGTGATGGGACCCCCCGACGGTGTTGTAGGGCACGTAGAAGACGATGCTGTCGCGGCGGGGGCTCATCGCTCGGTGCTTATCCTACTGGGGTGGAAGGGACTGATGTTGACGGATGGCGGCGAGGTTGTTCATCCGATGCATCACTCGGTTGGGGAGCGGTTGTCCGACTACCCGGAGATGTACCGGTCGGTACCGGTCGGTACCGGTCGGTACCGGCTGGATGCGTTGGGCCTCATGCGGCTCCGAGTTGCTGAGAGTGTCGAGGAGTAGTGCGGAGGGGTGGACTCATCATTTCGAACAGTACAAACACAACGCGGCTTCGGTCTCTGGGACACTAGACGCGGCCAACACCCCCGGAATCAGTTGGTTATGCTGACACCGCCCCGTGGGTGAGCAAGCCGGGGTAGGCGGCGGGATCAAACGACCGTGGTTAGCCGGCAGCAAGGTGAAGCGGGCGACCGCCGACCCAGCGCTCGATGCGCTCTACTGATCGACCGGGGCGCGACGCAGCAATTCCCGGGCGTGATCGGCGGCGCTGGGACCGCCGCCCAGCATCGCCGCCAGCTCGTTGATGCGGCCGTCCTCGCCGAGGCGCTCGACACTGGTGTAACTGCGGCCCTCCCGGGCGCTTTTATCGACGCGGAAATGGGCGTCGGCCACGGCGGCTATCTGGGGCAGGTGGGTGATGGCGATGACCTGGCGGCGGCCGCCCAGCTCGGCCAGCAGTTCGGCGACGACACCGGCGGCGTGGCCGCCGATGCCGGAATCGATCTCGTCGAAGACCATCACCGGCACACCGTAGCGTTCGCCCATCACCCGCTTGACGGCCAGCATGACCCGGGCGATCTCGCCGCCCGAGGCCACCTTGGTCAGGGGACGTCGGGGCTCGCCGGGATTGGCGCTGAGCAGCAGCTCGACGACGTCGAGGCCGTTGACGGCGGCCCGGGTCGGCCCGTCCTCGTAGACGCACCAGCCGTCGTCGCCGGGGCGGGGCTCGATTGCCACGGTGAAGGGCTCGCCGACGAAGCCGAGGCGTTCGAGGACGGCGTTGACCTCGGGAACCAGGCCGCGTGCTGCGCGGCGACGGGCTGCGGCCAGCTCGCCGGCCTTCTCCAGGTAGGCGTCGCGGGCGGCGGCCAGCTCGCGGCGCTTCTCCTCGAGGGCGGCGCCGCGGTCCCGGTTGGCCGAGAGCTGCCCGGCCACCCAGTCGCCGTACTCGACGACTGTTTCCAAATCCGGTCCGAACTTGCGCTTGAGGTGTTCGAGCTGGGCCAGGCGCTGCTCGATCTCCTCGAGGCGGCCCGGGTCGGCCTCCAGGTCTTCCAGGTAGTTGCGCAGCTTGTCGACGGAGCCCTCGAGGGTGAAGCGCAGCTCGGATACCTCGGCGGCCAGCGGTTCCTGGGTCTCGTCGAGGCGGCCCAACTCATCGAGCTCGCGGCGTCCCTGGTCCAGGCGGTCCAGGGCGCAGCCGTCGCCCTCGGCCAGTTCAACGAGGGCCGCCCGGGCGGACCGGGTCAGCTCGACCACGGCGCGCAGACGTTTGCGCTCGGCGTGCAGCTCGTTCTCCTCGGCGGGATCGATCTCGGCGCCGCGGATCTCCTCGAGTTCGTGCCTCCAGAGCTCTAGTTGGCGGCGGTCGGCCACGGCGGCGCCCTCTAGGCGCTCCAGCTCCCGCTCGAGATCGCGGACGCGACGATGGGCGGCGGCCGTCGCCTCGAGTTCGTCCTCCAGGCCGCCGTAGGCGTCCAGGAGCTCCAGTTGAACCCGGCTCTTGAGCAGGGCCTGGTGCTCGTGCTGGCCGTGGAGGTCGATAAGTTGATCGCCCAGCTCGGCCAGGGTCGAGACGGGGACCACGGCGCCGTTGAGCCAGGCCCGGGAGCGACCGCGGGCGGCGATGCGCCGGCGGACGATCAGCTCGGGGCAGGGGGACTCCAGGCCCAGCCGTTCGGCCAGCTCCGGCGGTAGGTCGACGTCGGTGAAGACGGCGTTGATTTCGGCGGCCTTGGCGCCGGAGCGCACGGCGTCGGTATCGGCTCGCTCGCCCAGGACCAGGCCCAGGGCGCCGATGAGCACGCTCTTGCCCGCGCCGGTGGCGCCGGTGATCGTGTTCAGGCCGGGCTCGAACTCCAGCTCCAGCCCGTCGATGGTCGCCAGATCGCTGACCGCCAGGTAGCTGAGCATCCTCCCCCTACTGTCGGGGCGCCGCGGCCCAGTGGAGCTTGTCGCGCAGCACCTCGAAGAAGTCGGGACCGTTGAGGCTGACCAGGTTGATCATTCGTTCGCTGCGGTGGATGCGCACCCGATCGTCGCAGCAGAGCCGCAGGCCGACCTGGCCGTCGATGACCAGCATCATTTCATCGCTGGAGGCCGGGACCATCTCGACGACGTTGTCGGCCGGATAGACCAGGGGGCGCAGGTTGAGGCTGTGCGGGCTGATCGGCGTCAGCACGAAGCCGGTGAACCAGGGGGCCAGCACCGGACCGCCGCAGGACAGCGAGTAGCCCGTCGAGCCCGTCGGGGTGGCGATGATCACGCCGTCGCCGAAGGCCGTGCCCAGATACTCCTCGGCGATGAAGACGTCGACGCGGCTCATCGGGTTGATCGGCGTGCGGTGCAGCACGACGTCGTTGAGGCCGCAGAGGGTGGTGACCCGGCCGTCGCCCAGGTGGATCTCGGCGGCGGCCACCATGCGCTGGTCCAGGCGGATCGGTGCCAGGCGTATCGCCTCGAGGGCGGTTTCCAGCTCGTCGGGGCCGATCTCGGCCAGGAAGCCCATGTTTCCCAGGTTGACGCCCAGCACGGGTATCGGGGCGAAATCCACGGCGTGGACCGTGGTCAGCAGGGTGCCGTCGCCACCCAGACTGACCAGCATGTCGCTGCCGGAAAGGCTCTCGTCGCGCACTCCGGCGCCGGGGAACTGATGCTCCAGGCGATCCAGGGTTTCGGCGTTGTCCTCGGGGCTGCGGCGGACGACCTCGATGCCGTGCTCGTCGGCCCAGGCGCAGACACGGTCGGCCAGCAGGGGTGCCCGCTTCTTGGTCGGATTGACCACCAGACCCAGGCGGCGCAGCTCGATGCGCTTGCGGGTTCTCTTCAACATGTCCCCTCATCGATGATGATACCGTCACCCAGTTTATAACGTCGGCGCGGCGGCGTAAAGTCCCCGTCGTTGACGACGCCCCGTCGGCCGGTATAAGATATGCAGCGGTTTACCGTTCGCGGCCGGCGGACCGCCGGAATGACACCGAAGGATAACACAGGCGACACCAAAGAGGTTTCAATGCACATTCTTGAAAAAATCAAACGCAGCGCCAGTGAGAAGAACGCCCACCTCGTCCTGCCCGAGGGCGAGGATGAACGCATCGTCCGGGCTTACGCCGCGATCAAGGAACAGGAGCTGGCCGGCCGAGTGACCCTGATCGGTTCCGAGGAGCGCATCGGCGCTCTGGCCGCCGAGGCCGGCGTCGAGCTCGAGGCAGGCGACGTTGTCGACCCCGAGCGCGACGAGCGGGTGGGCCTCTACGCCACCCGGGTCTATGAACGACGCAAACACAAGGGGATGACCCTGGAGCGGGCGGTGAAGATCGTCAAGGACCGCGTGGTCTTCGGCAACTCCATGCTGGCCGCCGGCGACGCCGACGCCTGCGTCTCCGGCTGTGACACCGCCACCGCCGAGGTCATCCGCGCCGCCCTGTGGACCATGGGGATGGCCCAGGGGATGAAGCTGCTCTCTTCCTGCTTCTTAATGGTCCATCCCAATGAGAAATTCGGCTCCGACGGGGTGATGCTCTTCGCCGACTGCGCGGTGATGCCCAATCCGGACGCCGAGCAACTGGCCTACATCGCCCTGGCCACCGCCCGCACCATGCGCAGCCTGCTGGGTATCGAGCCCGTGGTCGCCATGCTCAGCTTCTCCACCAAAGGCTCGGCCGACCACGCCGATGTCGACAAGATCCGGGCGGCCCTCAAGAAGTTGCGCGAGCTGGACCCGGACCTGACCGTCGACGGCGAGCTGCAGGCCGACGCCGCCCTGGTCCCCTCGGTGGGACGCCGCAAGGCTCCGGAATCCCGGGTGGCCGGTAACGCCAACGTGCTGATCTTCCCGGACCTCGACGCCGGCAACATCGGCTACAAGCTCGTCCAGCGCCTGGCCGGCGCCGAGGCCATCGGCCCGATCCTCCAGGGCGCCGCCCGGCCGATCAGCGACCTGTCCCGGGGCGCCGATGTGGAAGACATCGTCAACACCGCCGCGATCACGCTCTGCCAACTGGACTAGTTGCGTTCACTTCCGCGATGGCGGGGGCGGCTTCGGCCGCCCCCGCGTTTTCATCCGGAGCCGTTGAGCATCTCCACCAGGCCGGGCCGGGATCGGTTTCAACGAAACATCGCGGGCGGTTCGAAGCCTCCCGCCGGATGATCAAGAGCTGCTTCTCAAGGATTTGTCAAGCATCAGTCGCAAGCATCGGTCGGCTGAGAAGTGGCTGCATTATAGAAGGGGCCTCGATATATCTCGGAGCAGGGCGTCAACTCTTGAAGCGGATAATCGTTACGAGCTCATAAGCAGGCACTAGCCTGTTGTCGACATTTCATTTTGGGGATGATACACCCTGTCCGGAGCTGATTGTGATTGTATTCTATTGATAACAGACTAGATGATTATCAGGTTCCAGTCATAAAACGGGCAACTGATAAAGTGGCGTCTACAAGGGGCCTGCTTGGTGGATAACCTGCCCTGCACTGTTGCCGGTAAATAGCGACCACCCGATTGCCGCTCGACTCATAACTGCTTCATTATCAGGCAATAAGGCTTCGCGTGCAAACATCGTGATCAATGCCGGACGCACCTGATCAGCGATTGCCTGCTCACTTAACCTTTTTTTCGGCCCTGGTTTGGTCCGAACACGTTCCTTGATGCCATGCTTTTGTACAGGAGTAAGAAATCGTACCCGGTTCAACTGCGAGTGATAATCCTTTGTATAAATCCGCAGAAATGACAAAAGCTGCAAATGGACCTATAAAGCATCGCCTGACAATCTATTAACGATGCTTTCCCGTCCAAAAACGAGTGATTATTTCAAGATGGTTTTACAGCCCGCCCGGCTGCTTGTCTGCCGGCGGCACGGTTCTGTCCAACAAGGTCGGCGGTGAGGTTAACAGCGACAGCAACCCAGCGGAGCGTCCGGCCTCGGGGCTGAATCGCCCCTCCCCTGCCTGATGCCGCCCCCGCTTGGATAGAACGGTTTTGGATATAGTAAAAACCCCTCGCAACCATCCGCGAGGGGTTTGTCTTTTTTCGTTGCCGCGGACTACAGCTCCTCGACAGTCACGTTGTCGAAGTGGCAGCCCGGCTGGCGAAAGCACATCAGGCCGATATAGCCGGAGTCCAGCTCTTCCCAGGAACCGCCGTCCCATTCCAGAACCAGGTTATCCAGGTCTCCGACGTAGACCTGCACGTGGCTGTCGCGGACCTCGATGATCACCCGGAATGTCTCGCCGACAGTGTAGCCGTACTCCTCGTTGCGGTCCAGCCAGGTGTAAAGTCCCGAGCTGCGCTGGTCCAGACGCCAGAAGGGACCGTCGTACTCGTCGGACTGCATGATGAAGACGCGGTAGTAGGAGCGGGAGGTTTGCAGCAGGGCTTCCTCGTAGTTGGTGCGGAAGTAGATCCCGATGCCGAAGGGATGCTCCGGGGTGACATCGACGGTGAGGCGGTAGTCGGTCCAGGAGGAATCGCCGGCGGTGATCAGGGTGCCCTCGTAAAGGTAGGGCTCGGGCTCGTCTTCGCCGCCCCAGGCGTCGGCGTCCTGGTAGAGCCGCCCGTTGTCGATGTACCAGTTGCCGGCGGGCGAGTCGGGGTCGAGTTCGTCGTCGTGCTGGGTCCAGCCGTCGGGGAAGGCGCCGTCGGCGCCGCCGAAGGAATCGGAGAAGAGGACCTCGGGGCCGCTCTCAGTGGTGTTGTCGCACCCGCCCGAGAGCAAGGAAGCTAGGATAATGGCGGCCGCGGCTGTCAACGCGGCGATTCTGCGGCGGGAGCTTGGCATGGGTCGCACCGTCCTGGGGAGGGCTGGTGATTTCCGTTTTACGGAGCGTCGGCGTATCGGCGTGCTGCTTGCTCTACGTCCCGAACGCGCCGGGCGTTCCGTGAGCGTTTCTTACGTGTTTGTCGCGCATTTCGTCCACATTCAAAAGGCTCAATGGAACCCGGGGCGTCTGGGCGGCGTAAACCCACAATTCCCCCCGAAGGTTCGAGCCGAGTATAACAGCGGGCGAGACGACGGACAAGACCGGCTCATCGTGCGTATCAGCTTGACTCAGGCGCATCAAGCTGGCAACTGTACACAAAAGTCAACAACCACTGAACCGCCGGTAGTGCTTAATTGTGGACACCCGGAGAAAAGGCGGAGGCGTCGAAAATAAAGTGTGACGATTCTAACACCTTAGGGGGTGGTCATCTACGCATTTTGAGTGATAATTGTCACAGTTCTGGCACGTATCTTGCAGTAGATTACGGCGCCTCGACTACTACACCGCGGAGGTTTCAGGGGAATGAAATACCGAGACTACGACGACAAGGGTCTGAGAACCTATTTGAACCAGGCCGGTAAACACCGGGTCCTTTCCCGCGAAGAGCTCATCGATCTCATCGAAGAGGCCGAGAACTCCCGCGACGCGATCATCTCCAACAACCTGCGCCTGGTGATCTCCATCGCCAAGCGCTACATGGATCGCGGCCTGCCGTTGCAGGACCTGATCCAGGAGGGCAACATCGGCTTGATCCGAGCCGCCGAGGGCTACGATCCCGACAAGGGCACCTGCTTCAGCACCTACGCCACCTGGTGGATCCGCCAGGCCATCGAGCGCGCCATCGTAAACAAACGGCGCACGGTGCGCATCCCCTTCGACAAGGACCGCCAGATCAAGAAGGTTTTGCGCGCCCGGGAGGAGCTGATCGCCGAGACGGGTGAGACCCCGGATTCCAAGCACATCGCCCACCGGATGCGCATCCCCGTGGAGAAGGTCGAGATGCTGCTGCGGCTGGCCTCGGGCACCCTCTCCCTAGACAACACCTACGGCAACTACACCAACCCGTTGATGGACACCATCTCCGACGAGGAGCTGGTTTCCCCCGACGATATCTGGCACGAGTATCTGCTCAAGACCGCCGTGCGCGAGGCTCTGGGTGATCTCAGCGACCGGGAGAAGAAGGTCCTGCTGATTCGCTTCGGCTTCCTCGACGGCGAAAAGCACTCCCTGGCCGACACCGGCGAGCGCCTGGGCTACTCCACCGAGACCATCCGCCAGGTTGAGCTGACCGCCCTGCGCAAGCTGCGTCACAGCCATACCGAGCTGGCCGAGCTGCTCAACTGACGAATCGGCGCCGGCGACAGTCCGAACGGCGGGCTCCAACGACTGGAGCCCGTCATCCTATTCTCCTAACGCATCGCGTAGAGGCGTCCACCCCCACGTTTCAACGGTGAGTCGGGTTTCAATGCCACAGCTCTGAATTGTTACCTTTCAGCGAGCTATATCTGTTCAAAGCCTGTTAAACGCATCACACTCGATTCTGGACAATCTCGCTAAGGAATCTTACTCCATCCGGAACGGATCGTGGTTGTAACTATCTGATAATAATCGTGTTGATCCTCAGATATTTGTCACAAAACGAGTGGTTGAAGCGTGGCGGCAAATACGGGCGTGGTATTATAGGGAGGGATTATCACGCGTGTCTGAACAGGTATGTATCGCTAATAGCTAGTTATTGTGTTTCTTATAGCTGTGCAAGCTGCCGCTGTCCGCGCGTTGCCTGGTGGCACAAAACAAATGCACTCTCTAAGCGGACGCTTCTAGTAGAAGGCTCTACTTCGGGTAGTCGCGACACCTGGCTTACATCCCGAGCTTACCGGTAATAACCGGCTAAACGCTAGCAAATAGCGACTTCAGCAGAGAAAACATCTCCTTGGCTTTTCGAGCTGGAGCCATTCGGTAGGTAGTTGACGGCACTTCCGCTCCAAATGCAGCTCATTGTCCTTTCAACGTCGGTTCAGTTGCAGGTGATAATCCCTAATCCTAAATGTTCTCTTCTCCAATGTGAAACAGCGGTTCGTTGGTCACCGAAGATCCACCCACGATGCTTAAAGCACCGCCCGGAATGTGTACGGCTCCGGGCCGGGTTCCTGGTGTGCAGGAAAGTCAACAGGTAAGCGACGACTCAGATACCGGTATCGTCGGGCGGAACGTTCTCCATGGCCCGCTCCAGGAGCTGATCGGTGGCGAAGATCGGCGCGTTGAAGCGCAGGGCCAGGGCGGTTGCGTCGGAGGGACGACAGTCGATGGGCAGGCTCTGGTCGCCCTGGACCAGCTCCAGCCGGGCGTAGAAGGCCTCATCGTGCAGGTCGTCGATGATCACCCGCTCCAGCTCGCCGCCCAGCGCGAGAATGATGCGCACGAGCAGATCGTGGGTCAGGGGACGGCCGAAATCGACATCCTCGAGGGCGATGGCGATCGAGACGGCCTCGGCCGAGCCGATGCCCATAACCAGGTAGCGGGTCCCCTCGGTCTCTTCGAAGACCAGGGTGTAGTCTCCGGCGTCGGGATCCTGCCAGACGCCCGCGACCGTGACGGCGCACAGGTCCTCTTCCTGGTACTCGGCGGCGCCCGCTGGGAGTGTGAGGGTTGCGAGGACGGTCAGGATCACCGATTCCGTCGTGAGGCTCTTGAAGTATCCGCTCAAACCTGGTCACCTCGCCTGGGTTGGAGTGAATTCGGATTCCGCCAAGGGGCTTGGCTGGACCGCCGGGAAGAAGCGCAATCCGACGGCTCGCGGCGGGAGGGCTTGATCTCTGCCCGGGCATCTCCACAGGGCATCTTAGCCCAAGAAACGGCGCCGGGCAAACCCCCACGGTAAAAAGCGTTGTCAATTCAAGCGAAAAGTCTTACACTATATTTGGCTGCATTACGGGGAGGGCTGTCAGATGCTGCTGAAAAGATCACATTTTTCGCGAACAACCCCAGGCAAGCCGATCCCGCCGCTGTTGCTGGCGGGGCTGCTGGCCATGACCCTCGGCGCCTGCGGCGGCGAGGGCTCCGCCGCCGAAGGCCAAGGCGACGGCGAAGGGACCGCCGATCCGAGCGCCGAAACCGGTCAGACCGTCGATATCAACGATCTCGAGGCGCCCGGTCCCAAGCTGGGCGGCGAGACCTTCTGGCTGAAGGCCGCCGACGATACGCCGGTGGCGGCGGAGTTCATCTCCGTCGAGGGCGCCCCGGCCCGGGGTTCGGTCATTCTGGTCCACATGCTGGGCTCGCAGCGCGGGGATTGGGCTCCGCTTGTCCAGCCTCTCATCGAGAGCGGCTTCGACGTCCTGGCCATCGACTTGCGCGGACACGGGCAGTCCACCGTCCTCGGCGAGCGCTACCGCGAGTTCGACACCGACGACTGGTTGGCCGCCGCCCAGGATATCCGGGCCGCCGTGGCCTATCTGTCCCCGCAGATTTCACCACCCCACTTCCTCATCGGCGCCAGTATCGGCGCGAACCTCTCCCTGATCGAAGCCGCCGATGACAACCGGGTCTCCGGGATCATCACGCTAAGTCCGGGCGACGATTATCGGGGGGTCTCTCCGGCCGATTCCGCCGCCGCACTCGGCAAGCGACCGGTGCTGCTCGTCGCCGCCGAAGAGGACGCCTACAGCGCCGAATCCACCCGGGAGCTGGCCACCCAGCTCGAGAACGCCCGCGCCGAGATCTACCCCGGCTCGGGACACGGAACCAACCTCTTCACCGATCACCCGGAGCTCTATGGGTTGATCACCACCTGGCTGGCCGATACCGTTGGGGCCGCTCTTTGATTAAGCCGGCACCACCCGCCCTCACCGCCACTCCATCCAACCACGATAGATGCTGGACAGCCTGACCCTGCTCTACCGCTGCCCCCAATGCCGCCGCCCGGGTCACGGAGACTTGCGCGGCGGCGCCGTGCGTTGCGCCCACTGCGGAACATCTTTCGTCTCCTACAACCTGGGGGAGCCGCGCTTCACGGTACTGGGCAAGGTCAACTCCGGCGAGGCGATGCTCAACGCCCGCAAGGCGCTCAAGCGTGCCGGGATTCAACAACGGCTGAAGGTGGATCACGAGGCCCGGCTGTTGATCCCCTACCGACTGACCCTGCGCGAGCGCATCAGCTCCGACGGCGGCTTCCGGCGTGTGGAGGAAGTCTCGCTGACGACGGCCTGCGATCTGGAGGAGCTGCTCCTTCCCGGCCTGGACCCCCTGCGGCCGCTGATCGCCGAGACCCGCACTCCGGGGTTGACCCTGGAGCCCCTCGAGGAAACCGAGCTGGCCGCCGCCGACCTGCTCATCCCCGCGGTACCACCCACCGAAGATCCGCAACAGGACCCCCTGACGATCTCCAGCCGCACCCTTCTGCTCCACTATCCCCTCTGGCGCATCGTCTTCACCCTGGGCGACGGTGCCAGCGACTGGCCCCTGGTCATCGACGGCCTGGGCGGCCAGTTGATCAGCGGCCGTCCGCCGCGCATCAAGCGCACGATGCCCGCCTTCTACATCGGCGTCCCCGCCCTGGGTGCCTACGCTTTAGGTTGCCTGATCAACCTCTTCACCCGGGGACTGGGGGGCTTCGAGTGGCTGACCTTCGCCGGAGCCTTCGTCGGCCTGGGCGGCCTGTTCTACCTGCGCTACCGCCGCGAGCAAACTCCCCCGGAGATCGGCGATTGATCCCTCCGAACTTTGAAAGGACGGGAGGACCTTCAGGTCCTCCCGGTTGATTATCACACATTTGTTGGCGCCCTATACCTTGTAGAACGGGCCGACCCTCGGGTCGGCCTCGCTTTCTATCCATCGACACCCCGCCGTGGCCCCCTAGGGCTCCGGCCAGTCGATGTGGATGCGAATCGTCCGGCCGGTCGCGTCCGCGTCCAGGCGCAGGATGAAGCGGCCGTAGGTGTTGTTCCACATCAGGGCGCCGTCGTCGGTTACCGTCGGCTCGTTGTCGTAGTAGAACTCGGCGAAGCGATCCGCCCAGGCGGTGATCAGCTCCTCGGCGTTCTCATCGGGTTCCAGGGGGTCGCTGTAGTCGATGGTGACGGTCTGGTCGCCTTCGAAGCGGTATTCGACGGTTTCATCGCCGCGACGGCCTACGATCAGCTCGACCTCCCCGCCCTCGGCGCCCTCGACGATGGTGAAGCCGGCGTCCTCCATCCCGGAACGCACACCGTGCTGGCTGAGTTTGCCCAGGATCGAATCGGTCAGGAAGGGGTCAATCACCCAGGTCATCCCCTCGGCGACGGGAACGGCGGCCGCAGCGAGCAGTGCGACCGTGATAAGCAGGGTGCGCGGGTTCATCGCCTACCTCCATTCTCAGTCATCCGTCAATCGTCTTCGGAGAAGAAGACGCCGGCCAGGTCGTACCAACCCTGAAGCGTCACCTCTTCGTCATCGAGAACCAGGGTCAGCTCGGCCAGCAGCTCGCCCCCGAGGCTCCAGAGCTCGCGCAGCTCCTCCTCGTCGGCACTGGGACGGCCCGAGCCCAGGTAGCCGTCCAGGGTGGCGGCCATCGTCTCGAAGCGGTCGACCTCGCGCAGCCAGCTCAGGGCGTTGATCCCCACGGCCCGACGGCGGTAGTCCAGGTTGATCAGATCGACAACGACAGCCCCGCCCATCCGTCGGGGGGAGAAGCCGTAACCCACTGTCTCGCTGACACCGTCGCGCTTGCGGTGGGCGCTGAGGCCCTCGGGATCGAAACTGTCCAGCTCCCAGCCCTCGAGCTCCAGGGCGAAGGCCAGAATCAGCGGGTCGGCACCGATGATCGGCAGGCCGGTGAAGGGCTCGCGGTGATCACCGGCGCCGATCTCCGTAGCGGACAGCGGCGTCAGGGTCAGACAAACCAGAACAACGGCGGTGGCGCGGCGGATCACGGTGCGGCTCCTCGGTCGGGTCGGGGATGGAAGGAGCGATCTAACACGGGGCGCACTCCAGCGACTTCGAGCCGCAACCTCAAGGCGCGCCGGGGTCCCGGGTCTCGATGACCGCGGCGTGGTAGCGCAGCTCGACGGTGTCATCGTCGACGATGCTCAGCGACACCCAGGAGTGGGGATCGTCGGACAGACCCCAGCGCCGGGCGACCCCGCGACCCGGGTACACCAGCCTGCCGGTACCCAGAAGGCGTCGCGTCTCACGATCAAGCTCCAGGAAGCGCTGGTGCAACTCGGACCAGAGAGACGACCAGTCATCACCGCTGGTCTCTCCGCCCCGGGGCTCTGTGCGCCGGTAGTAGATGCTGAAGAAGTTGAGCTCGGTGGTGTACGGACCGGAGGGATGGGGCAGGTAGCTGTAGCGCAGCACCTCGTCGCCGGCGGCGGTCTCGCGGCGGGCCTCCAGATACTCCTCGCCGGCCTCGATGAGCTCCCAGCCCTCCAGCTCCAGCGCCAGCAGTAGGCGCTGGTGGTCGGCGCCGAACAGCGGCGTTCCGGTGAGGGGGTCCCGGGGATAGAAAACGTCCCGCGCCCCGGCGCCCAGGGAGGGCATGGAGAGCAGGATGAACGGGATGAGAGGGATGATCGACTGGCGTGGTGGGTGTCGCATCGCCTATCAGTATAGCCCTCCGGCGGGTCAGGCTTCCAGTAGTCCGCGCAGGGCCCGGGTGATACCGGCGGCGTCGAGACCCAGCTCGGCGCGCAGCTCGGCCTGGGTGCCCTGAGTGACGAAGGCGTCCGGGATGCCCAACCGGCGGAACCTGACGCGGGCGAGCAGCTCGGGGGAGTGCTCCTGCAGGTGTTCCAGGACTGCGGAACCGAAGCCCCCGGCCAGCACGTTCTCCTCGACGGTGAGCAGACGGCCCGTCTTCTCCGCCCACTCGGTGATCAACCCACCGTCCAGGGGCTTGAGCCAGCGGGCGTTGATCACCGCCACGGAACGCCCTTCGGAGGCCAGCTCCTCGGCGGCACGCCGGGCGGGAACGACGGTGGAGCCGATGGCGACGACGACAGCCTCGGTGCCCTCGCGGCGCAGCTCGCCCTTGCCGACGGGCAGCTCGTGCAGGGGACCGGAGCGCTCCACGCCGAAGCCCTTGCCCCGGGGGTAGCGCAGGGCGAAGGGTCCGTTATGGCGCAGGCCGGTGTGGAGCAGGTGGCGCAGCTCGTCCTCGTCGGCGGCGGCGCAGGCCGTCATGTTGGGCATCGAGCGCAGGTAGGACAGGTCGAAGACGCCGTGGTGCGTCGGGCCGTCGGCCCCGACCAGCCCGCCGCGGTCCAGGGCGAAGACCACGGGCAGGTTCATCAGGCAGATGTCGATGAGCACCTGGTCGTAGGCCCGCTGGAGGAAGGTGGAATAGATCGCCAGCACGGGGTGCCGGCCGCTGAGGGCCAGGCCGCCGGCCAGGCTCACCGCGTGCTGCTCGGCGATGCCCACGTCGATGAACTGGTCGGGCAGGGCCTCGGCCAGTATCTTGGTCCCGGTGCCGTCGGGCATGGCGGCGGTGATGCCGACAATGCGCTTGTCGGAGGCGGCCAGCTCGGTCAGCGCGCAGCCGAAGACCTCGGTGTAGCTGGGCAGGTCGCCGGAGACGCTGCAGGTGCCCGTGCGCACGTCGAAGCGGCCCAGGCCGTGGAACTTGGTGGCGTCGCGCTCGGCGGGCTTGTAGCCCTTGCCCTTCTGGGTGTGGACGTGCAGGAGCACCGGGCGCTCGACGTCGCGGACCTGGCGGATGGTGCCCACCAACTGGCGCAGGTCGTGGCCGTCGATGGGGCCGAAGTAGAGGAAGCCCATCTCCTCGAAGATCATCCCCGGCGTGACCATGTTCTTCAGGCCCTCTTCGAGCTTGCGCGCCAGGGTGAAGATGCCCATCCCGATCCCCGGTATCTTCTTGACCACCTCGCGAACCTGCTTGCGGAGCGAGAGATAGCTGCGCGTGGTCATCATCCGGTTGAGGTAGTTGCTCAGCGCGCCGACGCTCTTGGAGATCGACATCTTGTTGTCGTTGAGCACCACCAGGAAGGGGAACTTCTGCTGGCCGGCGTGGTTGAGGGCCTCGAAAGCCATCCCGCCGGTCAGCGAGCCGTCGCCGACCACGGCGCTGACCCGGTAGTCTGTTTCCCTCTCGCGGGCCAGGGCCATGCCCAGGGCCGCCGAGATCGCCGTCGAGGCGTGGCCCACGGCGTAGGTGTCGTAGGGGGATTCGCTGGGCTTGGGGAAGCCGGAGATACCGCCGTACTGGCGGATCGTGCGGAGCTTGTCGCGGCGGCCGGTGAGCACCTTGTGGGCGTAGGCCTGGTGGCCGACGTCCCAGACCAGCTTGTCGCGGGGTGTCTCCAGGGCGTAGTGCAGGGCGATGGTCAGCTCGAGGGCTCCCAGGCTGGGGGCCAGGTGGCCGCCGGTCTGCGAGACCGTTTCGATGATGAATGCGCGCAGCTCACCGGCCAGCTCCTCCAGCTCGAAGTGGTTGAGCCGGCGGAGGTCGGCCGGATAGTTGACGCGCGAAAGCAGGGGATAGGCTGAGGCCATCGAGAACTCGCTCCACCGGAGGGGTTGCGGGCGGCGCAGGGCGTTCAACGGGAGATTATAACACGCTCAGGACTCGCTGTCGGTTCCACCGACCCCCTTGCGTGAACGGCGACTCAGGCCGGGCAGCAGGCGGGTGATCTCGGACAGCTCGGGCAGGCGCAGCAGGCGGCAGAGGCCCAGGTAGACCCCGGCGCCCAGAGCCGCGCCGCCCAGACCGCCCAGCAGCTTGTCGCCCAGGCGGGCCGTCTCCGGGCTGAAGGCGATCCAGCGCAGGAAGAAGAACAGCGCCGCGCCCATCCCCAGGGCGGCGACGAGGATCTTCAGCCCGCTCTTGAGGATGCGCTTGAAGCCCAAACGGCCCATCCTTCGGCGCAGGATGTAGAGCAGAATCCCCCAGTTGACGAAGGCCGCAGCGGCGCTGGCCAGGGCCAGGCCGCCCTCGCCCAGGGACCACATCAGGGCCAGGTCGCCGCCGATATTGACCACCACGGCCACGGCGGCGGCGATCACCGGGGTCTTGGTGTCCTTCTGGGCGTAGAAGACGGGCACGGTGACGTGGACGCCGATGTAGGCGGTCAGGCCCAGGGCGTAGAAGAGCAGCGCCCAGGCGGTGCGACCGGTGGCGACGGCTTCGAAGGCCCCGCGCTGGAAGAAGAGCGCCGTCAGCGGCTCGCGCAGCACCACCAGGCCCACCGTCGCCGGAACGGCCACCAAGAGCGCCAGGCGCAGGGCGTGGTTGAAGGTCTCGCCCAGGGGCTTCCACTGCTTGCGGGCCGCGTAGGTCGAAAGCGCCGGCAGCACCGCCGTGGCCAGCCCCACGCCGAAGATGCCCAGGGGGAACTGCAGCAGGCGCTCGGAGTAGTTCAGCGCGCTGATCGTTCCCTCGCCCAAGAGGCTGGCCAGGGCGTTGTCGATCAGCAGGTTGATCCGGGTCACCGCCAGACCGACCAGGGCGGGGACCATCAGCCGCATCACCCGGCGCAGCCCCGGAGCCTTGAAGTTCAGCCGGGGCTTCCAGCGC
>WJMB01000052.1 GCA_014728185.1 Candidatus Coatesiibacteriota bacterium | reverse complement strand
TTGCCAAGGTCTACCGTCGGTGTTAAACTCGCCTGAGCTAACACTTTAGCGGAGGCCGCTTGCTCCACCGTCAGGACAGACTCATCTCCGCGGTCCTGGTCGCCGGCGACCTGGTCTGCACCTTCGGCGCCCTGGTGCTGGCCTACATCGCCCGCTATGTTTGGCGTTTCGCGCCCAACCAGCCCGACTGGACCCCCGATTTCCTCGAGTACCTGCCCTTCGCCCTGGCCATCATGGTTACCACGGTGGCCGTGTTCGCAGCCAACGGTCTCTACAGCCGTCGTCCGGGACGCTCCACGCTCCAGGACTTCCTGGCCGTCATCCGAGTCAGCCTTTTTGTGCTGCTGCTGGCCTACGGCGTGACGATCGTCTGGCGGGTCAGCTCGCTGTCCCGCTGGCTGTTGGCCTTCTACTGGGTGTTCAGCGTACTGTTCATCACGATCTTCCGCTTCATCGTCAACAAGATCAGTGCCCGGGTGCGTCGCCTGGGTCTCGACAAGCGCCGGGCGATGATCGTCGGTTCAGGACAGCTCGCCGAGCGGGTCACCGAGCGGATCCTCGACCATCCCGAATACGGCTACAGTATCGCCGGTTACGTGGCCGAAGGCCAGGCCCAGGCCGAGGGCTCCCTGGGCAACCAGCAACTCCTCGGCGGTTTCGAAGAGCTGGCCCGGATCCTCATCGAGAATCGGCCCGATGAGGTTTTCATCGCCCTCTCCCGGCCCCACCACGGGCGCCTGGTCGGGTTCGTCGACCTATGCGAACGCGAGGGCGTCAACATCTCGATCATCCCCGATTTTTTCGAAGTCCTGCTCGGGCGCTCCATCAACCGCACCCAGCTCGAGGACATGGACGGCATCCCCGTGGTCGGACTGCGCGAGGTGCCGCTGCATTCCCTCTGGAACCGTGCCGTCAAGCGGGCCTTCGACCTGCTGGTCTCCCTGGTCGTCCTCACCGGCTTCAGTTGGCTCTACATCCTGATCGCCATCGGCGTGCTCTCCACCAGTCGGGGGCCGGCCATCTTCAAACAGCGCCGCGTCGGCCGGGACCTCAAGGAGTTCACTCTCTACAAGTTCCGCACCATGTACGTCCAGGACGAACGACAGTCCGACACCGTCTGGACGACCAAGAACGACCCCCGGGTGACCCCCTTCGGCCGCTTCCTCAGGCGAACCAGCCTCGACGAGCTGCCCCAGTTCATCAATGTGCTCAAGGGGGAGATGTCTCTGGTCGGTCCGCGACCCGAGCGGCCCCACTTCGTCCAGCAGTTCAAGAAAAGCGTGCCCCGCTTCCAGGTCCGTCATCAGATCAAGGCCGGGATCACCGGCTGGGCCCAAGTCAACGGACGCTATGAGCTGACCATCCCACAGAAGGTCGAGTACGACATCTACTACATCGAGAACTGGTCCTTCTGGCTGGATATCCGCATTCTGCTGCTGACCTTCCTGCGCGTTCTGCAACGTAAAGGGGTCTACTAGCCCGGCGACCCCGGCAAAACCGGCCGAACGAGAGCTGCCGGCCGATCGCCGGCGTTGGCACGTTTCTTGCGGAGTCCGACAGCCATTTGATTAATCCGGTCCCCGCACTGCTGCAAGAAACGTGCCAACGCCTCCCTTCGAAACGCAATGCGCGGTCTTCTCGACGAAGGCACGGTTTTGCCGGGGTCGCCCCACGGTCCGCCAACCTCCGGAAAGGGATGACTGGTGATGATCCGCAAGCTGTTTGCTGTTGTCCTGCTTTTGACGATCGGCGCCCGGGCGGCGCTGCCCGCGGCCACGGTGCCGCTTGACCACTGGGCCTACGAGTTGGCCGACGAGTTGATCATCCGCGGCCTATGGGCCGGCGAGGACTACGGCGAGCGCCCCTGGACGCGGGCGACCTTCGCCGAAGCCGTCGGCTATCTGGAGGAGCAGCGTCTGCGCGGCGAGGTGGGGCTGCACCGGGCGACGCGGGGCATGTTGGAGCGCCTGCTGGCGGAGTTCGCGCCCGAGGTGGAGCTCTGGCGTTCCGATCGCGGTCCCGCCGACCGGGCCGATTACACCGCCGAGGAAGTCCTCGATCCGCAGTTGGAGGTCGGCGCCCGGGTCCGCTTGGACGGCGGCTATCGGCTGGTCGACCGGGAGATACCCCCGGGACTTGGCGGCGCCGTCGATATCCCGCCGGAGCCCGCCGAGGAGGGTTTGTATCACCGCGAGCGTTTTTATCCCCTGCTGGGCGCCGGTTACGCTGACGAACTGGCCCTCTGGGCCCGGGCCGAGGCTGACACCGACGGCCTGGAGGATGAGGACTGGCGGGGTTTGGAGTGGAAGTCGGGCATCTCGGCCCAGTTCGATTACGGTTATCTTAGCTGGTGTCCCACGGACTGGTTCCGTGCCTGGGCCGGGCGCGATCAGGTCCAGTGGGGGCGTGGGTTGGGCGGCTCGTTGCTACTCTCGGGCCGCGCTCCGGCCACCGACGGCTTCGGCTACGCCGTCGGTCTGGGTCCGTTGCGGTTCAGCTACTTCCACAGCTCCCTGGACATCTGGCGCGAGGACTACGGCGGCGAGCGGCACTACTTCAACCGCTACCTGACCGGCCACCGTCTCGCCTGGATCATCGCCCCGAACATCGTCATCGGCCTCGGCGAGGCCACGGTTTATGGCGGCGAGGGCCGCGCCCTGGACCTCTCCTACCTCAACCCGCTGATGCTGCACTATGTCGAGCAGCTCTCCGGGCGGGTTCACAACGACAACCCCTTCTGGCAGATCGATTTCGACATTGTCCCCGTTCCGGGCTATCGTCTCTGGGGGCAGTTGATGATCGACGACTACCAGTACGAGGACGATCCCGAGCCGCCGCACATCGGTTTTCTCATCGGTGGAGGCTGGGCCGATCCCTTCAACCTGCCCGGCCTGACCCTGGAGCTCGAATACCTCAAGGTCTGGAACTGGACCTACAACGTGCTGCCCGACCATAACAAGCTACTCTACCTGGACCGCCCCCTGGGCTATCCCGGGGGCAACGACGGCGACCGCTGGAGCCTGCGCCTGGGCTGGACTTTCGATGCGGACTGGTCCGCCGGGCTGGACGCGGCATACAGCCGCCGTGGCGAGGGTCGGATCACCGACGAATGGGCGGCCAAGGGCTTCCGCAGCGAGCCCTTCCCCTCGGGCATTGTCGAGGAGACCCAGGAGTACGGTCTGGAGGCGGTCTGGACGCCCTCGCGGGCCTGGGAGCTGGGCGCGACGGTGAGCTATACTCGGGCCGACAACTACGACAATCGGCCCGACGCGGTCGAAAGCGTGCTCTACGGCGGGCTTTGGGTGGATTATCTAATCGATTGGCGCTGAGTGGGCGCAAAACGGGTAGGGGCCGACCTGAGGATCGGCCCCTTTTCAGTGGTGGCAATGACTGTCAAGAAGCGGTTCGAACAATGCCTCCATGGTGATCGTCGCACTCAGGACCGCCGACGGAACTCGAGGCTGTCGCTATCATTACGGACGGCCCGGGGATTGGGCGCAAGGGCTAACCGTGGAGAGGCGTTGAGGCGATCCGTCTCAGACAGGTTGAC
>WJMB01000350.1 GCA_014728185.1 Candidatus Coatesiibacteriota bacterium | reverse complement strand
GGGCGGGGCGGCCTTTAACACGGCCCCGCGCGCGACTCCGCAAGAAACGTGCCAACGCCTCCCCGCCGCGCGACCGGCGGTTTCATGGGCACGAGGGCCGATTCGGTCGTGGTCCGGCGGAGCGGATAACTGGTGAATCTAACGAGAGCATGAGCGAACGAGTCGACATCGTCGTCGTCGGGGCCGGCCACGCCGGCCTCGAAGCCGCTTGCGCCGCAGCCCGCCTGGGCGCGCGGACCTTGCTGCTCAACACCGACCTCGAGGACATCGCCGGTATGCCCTGCAACCCCAGCGTGGGCGGGGTGGGCAAGGGCCACCTGGTGCGTGAGATCGACGCCCTGGGCGGAGTGATGGGTCGCCTGGCCGACGCTGCCTCGATCGGCACGCGGACGCTCAACACCAGCAAGGGGGCGGCGGTGCGCGCCCCGCGGGCGCAGTGTGATCGTCGTCGTTACCGCGCCCTGGCCCGGGAGTTGTTGTTCTCGACGGACAACCTGCGTCCCTTCCAGGGCCACGCGGTGGAGCTGCTGGTCGAGGACGGAGCGGTGCGGGGGCTGCGCACCGACGGCGGCGTGGAGATCGCCTGCGGCGCGGTGGTGCTGGCGACGGGGACCTTCCTCGGCGGGGAGATCTACATCGGCTTGAACAGCTTTCCGGGGGGGCGGGACAACGCCCGGCCCGCCCGGGCGCTGTCCGGTAGTCTGCGCGGCCTGGGCCTGGAGCTGGTGCGGTTGAAGACCGGCACCTCGCCGCGTCTGGACGCGGCCACGGTGGATGTTGAGCGGATGACCCGTCAGGATCCCGAGGACCCGCCGCCCCGCTTCAGCTTCGCCGGCCCGCCGTCCCAGGGTCCCTTCCTGCCCTGCTACCTGACGGCGACGACGCCGGCGGCCCACGCGGCCATCCGCGACGGCCTGGACCGGAGCCCCCTCTACACCGGGATGATCGAGGGCGTCGGCCCGCGGTACTGCCCGTCAATCGAGGACAAGGTGGTCCGCTTCCCCCAACGGGAAGCCCACCAGCTTTTCCTGGAGCCCACGGGGCTGGACGGCGACGAGTACTATGTCTCCGGCCTGGCCACCAGCCTGGATTACCGGACGCAGTTGGCGCTGCTGGCCGCCGTGCCGGGGCTGGAGCGGGCCGTGGTCACCCGTCCGGGCTACGCGGTGGCTTATGATTGCCTGGCCCCGCACCAGTTGCGGGCCTCCCTGGCCGTCGAGGGGATCGCCGGATTGTACGCGGCCGGCCAGCTCTGCGGCAGCTCGGGCTACGAGGAGGCGGCCGCCCAGGGACTGCTGGCCGGGGTGAACGCGAGCCGCTACATCGATTCGAGGAAGGAGTCGTTCGTACTGCGCCGCGACCAGGCCTACATCGGTGTGCTGGTCGACGATCTGATCCAGCGCTGGGGCGCGGAGCCCTACCGCATCTTCACCGCCCGGGCCGAGCACCGCCTGGCCCTGCGGGCCGACAACGCCGACGAACGCCTGACGCCGCTGGGAATCGAGCTGGGCCTGGTCGACACCACGGCGGCCCGGCGTTTGCAATCGAAAAGAACCTGGAAGGACGTCCTGCTCGAGTGGGCCGACAAGCGGCGGCTGGACCGGCAAACCATCAACACTGTGGGATTGGAGGTCGAGCCCGGCGTCACTCCGGCGCAGTTGGCTTCGGGGCTGGCTGATGAGGCGCGGGCGGTCCTGGCGAAGCTCGCCGTCGCCGACGAGTCGCTGCCCGTCGAGCTGCGCCGGGGCCTCGAAGCATGTTCGGACATCGCAACGGAAGCCGTCGAGACGGCGGTCAACGACCTGCGCTACGCCGGTTATCTGCGCCGCCACGCCGAGGCCGCCCGACGCGAGGAACGCCTGACCGCCCTGCGCCTGCCCGCGGACCTGGATTACGGTGAGGTGCTGGGGTTGCGCACCGAGGCCGCCCAGCGCCTGGCCCGTGCTCGTCCGCGCACCCTGGGCGCCGCCCGGAGTCTGCCCGGCGTCAACCCCGCCGACATCCCGCCCCTGATCAGCTACCTCAAGCGCCGTCGCCGCTTTCATCAACGGAAGAGGGAGCATGTGGCCGACGATCGTTGACAACCTGCTGATGAGCCTCTGGCTGCACCTGCCCTTCGCCCTGGCGGCCTGGGGGCTGCGTCTGGTCAGTTTCTCCGGCTTCCTGGGCGGTTTGCTGCTGGGCGAGCTGATCTTCCTCGGCGCGGGCTGGCGGGGCTGGCTGATCCTGGTGGGCTTTTTCACTTTGGCTGTTGGAGCAACGAAACTGGGTTATCAAAAGAAGGCCGAGCGGGAACTGGCCCAGGAGGAGGGCGGCCGTCGCGGGGCCAGGCACGCCCTGGCCAACAGCGCCTGGGCGGTGCTGCTGGCCCTTGGTCTGCCCTTTGTCGCCGCCTGGTGGCCCGCCGGACTGCTCCCGCTGACCCTGGCCTACGTCGGCGCCTTCGCCACCGCCGTCAGCGACACCGGCTCCAGCGAGCTCGGTCAGCTATACGGCCGCGATCCCGTGTTGATCACCACCTTCCGCCGGGTGCCCCCGGGCACCGCCGGGGCCGTCTCCTGGCAGGGGACCCTGGGCGGCCTGGCCCTGGCGGCGTTGTTGGGACTGCTCGCCGCCTCCGTGGGGCTGATCCCCTGGTCGGCGGTCTGGATCCCGCCGCTGGCCGGGTTGCTCGGCTCCAGTTTCGAGAGCTATCTGGGGGCCTGGCTGCCCGCGGGAGGTCTCTCCAACGAGGTCGAGAACTTCCTCAACACCGTCGTTGGCTCCCTGGCCGCCTTCGGCCTGTCCTGGTTGGTCGTTTGATTGCCCAGCCGGTCGTCCTCCAAGGCGCAATAATCATCAAACCCGCCGACCCCAAACCCTTTTCATAAACATAATGAACACCGCTCGTATTCGGACAGGTGTTTACCACCAGCAGGTCGTCATTTGTTGTTTCAGGAACCATCACGGCAAACTGGACCAGCATCGGTAACCTGGATAGCTTCATCTGGGAATGGAGCTATGAAAACCTGGTCGACGCACGGCGTCAACTCATCGGGCCGGCTAACTGATACAGCTTCTAAACAAAGCAATAGCCTGTTGACAGCGTATCACATACCGTTACTATCAGCTTCCAAACGCCTTGGGCGGGACCAACAGCCTCCGACTTACACAACAAAAGCACAAGGCGAGGTTGATTGCCACAAAACGATACAGAATTATCACACCTGCCTGTTCGGGCACGTGTGATAATCTCAAGGGTAATAAGGCTATGCTAATAGAATGCTTGATAAATAACGGCGCACTTCCGAGAAGTGAATAACGCCCCGGCGAGCCGCGCCCAATCAACCTTATTCGGCCCGAACACGCTCCATGATGCCTTCCAAGATACCGATGACAATTGCTGCGGTATGAGCCATAACGCGGTGAGTGGCAAGCAAATAGCTGGAGGTTCCGGTCAAACAACAATTGATAATCCCAGACTCAATGGACGAACTGTTGGCGGAGCAAGCCTGTCCATTCCCGAGTAATCATCCCTAGCCTGATTGAACCGATACCCGACGCCCATGACTCCGACGGCGGAGAATTACCACGGAGTCCTTTGTAAACATGCGGTTGAATTGCCGCCCGCTGGTGAGAAGAAAAGGATACCGAGCCATTTGAGCCGTCGGTATCAACACAATCGCGCGGGATGCTCCTGTCTCGAATTGCGGGATTTCACAAATCCGGTGTAACACGATAAGCGCTTTGTCCACCGGTACCAACGGGAACCCCCGACGCCGTCGCAGCGTTAACTAGACACCGCCATGCCCAACATCATCCGTCCCGAGGAGCGCCCGCCCTATCCCTGGGCGATGGCCCGCGTGATCCTGCGCCTGCTGGGCGCTCTGGCCATGGCCGGAGCCGTCGTCGGCGCGCTGGGGCTGACCTGCTGCCCCATTCTGGCCTGGTTCCGCCGACAGCCCTTCGAGCTGGGGGTTTGGAACCCGGTCATCTTCGGAGTGTTCTCCGGCCTGCTGGCGGCGGGCGGTGCGGGCTTGCTGCTGATCAAGCGTTGGGCGCGCTGGGTGATGTTCGCCGCCGGAGTCTACGCGGTCGCCTTCTCGGGCTTCGCCCTGGTGTACAACTCGCTGGCCCGGGTGACGGACTGGACCTGGGCCGGGGCGGCCATGGCCGCGATCCTGCTCTCCTACGCGATGTACATCCCCTTCAAACCCGCCTTCGGACCCCGCCCACCCCACGGCGCTGTTGACTGACTCCGGACCGAGGGGCTATACTCGCAGGCGTCGGTAACCAATCACAAGGGGGACAGATCAACGTGGAAGAAACCAGCGATCGCATCGGCGCGGCGCGCCGGCTCATCGAGCGGGGACAGTACGTCGAGGCGCTCAACGAACTGCGCATGGCCGTGGGTGAGGGTAAGACCTACGCCGACGTCTTCAACCTCATCGGCATGTGCCACTCCCTGCGCGGAGAGTACGAGAGCGCGGCGACCTATTACCGCAAGGCCCTGGACCTCAACCCGGACTACGAAGAGGCCCGGCTGAACCTGATGATCACGCTGAGCGACCTCGGCCGTTACGACAATGTCGAGACCGAGATGCACCGGCTCTACGGCTCCGTCGGGGAGGAAGGCGGGCACAACCTCCAACCGGCCCTGGCCTCGCGACTGGCCAACGCCTACCTCGATCTCTCCCAGCTCGAGTTCCAGGCCGGACGGCTCAAGGAGTCCGAGCGGCTCATCGACGCCGCCCTCGAACTCGCCCCCCAGTACCCGGACATCCACGTTTTCCGCGGCAAGCTGTTGCGCCGCTTCGGCCGGATAGACGAAGCCGGCGAGACCCTGCAGAAGGCCCTCGAGATCAACCCCAAGTACGGCAAGGGCCACCTCGAGCTGGGCATCGTCTACTTCGGCGCCGGGGACCTGGAAAACGCCAAGGAGCACCTGCGCAGCGCCAAGCTCCTCGATGAATCCACCGGCCGCACCGTCGATCTCTACCTGGCCTACATCGAACGCAAGAGCAAGGAAGAAGTGGGGGATCAGAATGAGGCCTAACCAGTGTCCCGATCGCACAACGGCCTACACCGGCTTTTCCTAATCTCAGCGTGGAAGGTCCGATTCTTCCACCAGCAGAGCCCGCCCAACGCAGCTTTCACCTATAAAGTCGCTTCCCGAACCGCTCGTAAGAGCGGGTAGTGCTTGAGGACCAACCCCACCCGATAACAACGGGAGCCCCCGAGAACCCGATGAGCCAAACCAACCGCCAGCCCCGGCGCACCGCGAGCGTCGTCTCGCTTCTCTCCCTGGCCGCCCTCCTCCTCGTCGGCTGCGGCGTAGAGCTGCCCGACCTGTTCAGTCTCAGTGCCAAGGAATGGTTCGAGATGGGCGGCCGCTACTACGACGAGGGCGACTACGAGACCGCCGCGATATGTTTCGAGAACGCCACGGTCTACCCGGAGAACCTGACCTACGTCGACGACTCCCAGTTCTACCTGGGGATGAGCTACTACATGGACGAGATGTACCTGGACGCCCAGGCCATCCTCGAAGATCTGGCCACGGGATTCCCCAACTCGCCCTACACCGACGACGCCCGTTACTACATCGGCCGTTGCTACCTCGAACGCTCTCCGGGTTTCCAGCGCGACACCTCGATGCTCGATCAGGCCCTGGGCGAGTTCCGCCGCACCATCAAGCTTTACCCGGGCTCAGAGCTGATCCCCGACGTCGAGGACGCCATCGCCGAAACCCGGGAGATCCAGGCCCGCAAGCTGGACAACATCATCTACATCTACCGGCGGATGGACCACCCCAAGTCGGTGATCCTCTACGCGGACAAGCTCATCGGCGAGCACCCGGACAGCAACTACGCCGCCACGGCGCTCTGGCGACGCGGCGAGGCCCTGCGCGAGCTGGGCGAGATCGAGGCCGCCCGGGCCGACTTTCAGCGCGTCATCGACGAGTACCCGGAGCACCCCTACGCCGCCGACGCCCGCTCCAGCCTCGGAGCCCTGGGCTACGCACCGGACCGTGAAGCCGGGACGACGGAAGCAGGCGAGTCCTGAGCCCTCTTCCAGCATCGCTGATTACAAGACCGGCCCCGCGGGGCCGGTCTTGTGTCATCTGCAAGAAGCTATTGATGTGGAGCGGGGCGTCGCCCTTCGAGCCTTCCATCCTCAGCGGCGCGAGCCGCACCGCTCCAGAAGCAGCCGTTCCAGTTCGACCTCGGTGACCCCCCGCTTCTCGGCGGCCTCGGCGAGCCAATCCGCATAGACTGCATCGGCTTCCTCGGGAGACAGCTCCCCGGCGGCGACGGCGGCGGCGGTCTCGGCCAACACCCGGCTCTGCTCCTCCAGCAGGCCCTGGAGCTCCGCGAGGACGGCAACGCCGGGCGGCAGCCCCTCGACCAAACCAGCGAGGTCCTCGGCTACATCGTCGACCACCTCTCCGGTATCGGCCGGGCCGTCGACGGAGCCCTCGACCGAGCCGTCGGTTGATGCGTCGGTCCTGTCGTTATCGCAGGCCGCGGTCAGCACCAGGCAGGCTGTCAGCACTAACCAGGGATTGTTGTTATGCATTTGGAGCATCCCCTGATGGGAATCCGCTGTGAAAGTGGAGCGAGTTCCAGAAGACAAGGCTCAACGCCGAGATGTCTAGCTTTATCGCCGTTGCCGGTTGCTCAGCCGATCGACGGCACACTTTATGGCGCTTTCCCGGCGTTCATCCTGCTGAAGCAAAAGGTCCGGCATAAACTCGACCGCAGAGGACTGGTCGAGGTAGTCTCGTTGGTCCACGGCAGCCATACTGCAATCGCTTCCACGTGTAACTCGCCAGATAACAGGGTGACTGATTGTCACTCACCTCTTTTTGGCGACTTGACTGGAAGGTCCAGTGCGGCGAGACCGTCTTATTCGCGGGGCGAGGATGACGCGCGACCTCGGAAAAGGCGGAGATACGGCTACTAAAAGCCGTGCTCGGCGAGGAAGGCGCGGTCCAGTCCATCGGGGCGCTTGCCGAGCAGCCGGTCGAGATAGCGGGCCAACAGGTCCACCTCGAGGTTGAGCTCCCAGCCCGGCTTCAATCCGCCCAGGGTGGTCGTCCGGGCGGTGTGGGGAATCAGGCCCACACAGAAGCGCCGCCCCGTCACCTCGATCAGTGTCAGGCTGACCCCGTCCAGGGCCACCGAGCCCTTGGGCGCCAGGAAGCGTGTCAGGCCGTCGTCGGGCAGCTCCGCCGTCAGGACGTGAGAACCCGCGGCGGGGCGCAGCTCGATCAGGCGCGCCCGGCCGTCGACGTGCCCCTGCACAAGGTGGCCGTCCAGACCGTCGCCCAGACGCAGAGCCCGCTCCAGGTTCACCCGGCTTCCCGGCGTCACCTTTCCCAGGTTGGTCCGGTCAAGTGTTTCGGCCATCGCCTGGGCCGCGAAGCTCCACGGCGGCGCGCCGGTGAGCCCGACCACGGTCAGGCAGGCGCCGTTGACCGCGATGGAGTCGCCGACGGCGGCGCGGGAGGCCGTCTCGGGGGCCTCGATCTCCAGCCTGGACGTCCCGCCGGGCACCACCCGCCGCACGACGCCGACCTCGCTGATGATACCGGTGAACATACGCCGTCCTATACCGCCCGTTGCAGCGTTCCGGTCCGCTTCAATCTGCGGTTCTGTCGATCCGCTGCCGCTGCTTCGTCCGATCCGAAGGTTGGTTAACGTCCTTCGACACAAGGTGATTGACCAGGCTCCGAAGCAGCCGGTTCCCAAGGCCGCGATCCGCCAGCTACTAAATAACGATAGAAGACTTCAAGAATCGTGTTCGGTGCGAATCAGGCTGCTGAAGAGAGGTTACGCTAACCCATAATTGACCGCCTGCCTGTGCCGCGTCTTGGTCCCGTTATATTACCAGAAGGGACCTTGTTTAGAATCGATGTCTAGTTGAAGCCGAAGGCCGGCCATGGCAAGGGCGGAATGTCCACCAGCCCCATCCTGATTGCCGTCGCTCCTGGTCCACATAATCAGTTACAGGTCATTTACGAGTTCACACGTCTATTGTCAGCGGATGATAATTTCCACTCCGTACGGGCAGGCTGTACGCTCCCGCAGCATCCTTCACCTACCCTTGCCGGCTCACGGCGGCCACAGAAGACTCAGCGGGCGGTCCGAACTCCCGCGCCGGCTGACGACGCGACGCGGGCCGTCAGTGTGACAACCGCCTCACGACCCCTCGGCAAAACCGGTCCCGGGCCGAGTAACCCGCTGGACCACTCCAGCGGGGAGGGGG
>WJMB01000349.1 GCA_014728185.1 Candidatus Coatesiibacteriota bacterium | reverse complement strand
CCAAGAACTCGCCCAAGAACTCGCCCAAGAACCGGCCCTCGGAACAGCTCTCCCTCGCTGCAGAGCTTAACAGTATCACCGGGATGATCCCACCGCTTATCTGAACGCCCTTTCAATTTTGATCTTCGGTATAATCGCCGGTTACCGACAAGCGATCCCCATACTATCCGATCCACCCAGTCCAAACAACCCAAGATGATACGCCGGACCGCGGCCGTTGTTCAGTAACCTGCCAACCAGCCGATCCCAACGAAAGCTGACGACCACCCGGACGGCGAGACCTCGGCCCTGACCCCGACAAACCGCTCCGGCCGGGGCCGGCGTTGGCACGTTTCTTGCAGCAGGGCGGGGCGGCCCGTCGCTGAAACCTCCACGGGACTCCGCAAGAAACGTGCCAACGCCTCGTGGGATACCGCAGATGCCCCGCGTGGGCCGACGGGTGGGCCGAGGTCTCGTTGCGGGGTCGCCGTCAAGGCGCCCGATGGGAGGGGGAGATGGAGAAAACGGGACAGTGGCGCGGCGATCGGCGCGGGCTTTGGTTCGCCGGTGGCCTGCTCCTGCTCTTCGCGGGGTTCTGCCTACTCAGGCGGGTCTGTCGGCCCGACCCGGTTTTCGACGTCTTCCAGCGGGTGTCGGCCTTCGGCCTGGTCGGTCTGCTGCTGCCGCTGGTCTGGATCAAGCGGACCGGAGCGCCGGCGGAAAGCCCGGCCTCGCTCTACCGGCAGATAATCCTCACCGTCGCGGCGGTCGCGACGGCGGTGTTCCTCTTTCCCGAGCTGTGGCGCGACGGCGGGCCGCCGAGTCCCTCGGCGGCGGCGGGTCATCTGCTGGCGGCGGCGGGGACGGCCTACTTCGCCTTTCGTTTCGTCTTCGTCCTGCTGCCCGAGCGCCCTTTCACGATCCGCCTCGTCTGGTCGACGCTGGTCGTTCTCGGCGCGGTTCCGGAGCTGCGCGGGGCCCTGGTCGGCGGAGCGGCGGCTCTGCTCTGTTTGGCGGCGGGCAGTTGGCTTCCCGGCGTGCTCCTGCTCTGGCCCCTGTTCGCGGTGGAAACGCAGAGCGCTTACGGCTGGCTGTCGGCGTTACCGGTGCTGGGGATCCTCGTCCTGCTTCTTTTCACCCTGCGCCGCTCGCCGGCGTTTGGCCCGCTCGGCCATCACGCGGGTCAGGATCAAAAAGCCGATCCGCTCGGCGACGTAGACGATCAGGTAGGTCAGCATCAGGGTGTAGGCGGCGGTGAGGTCGTCGCGGACGAAGGCGGCGAGGGAAAAGCCCAGGGCGAAAATGCCTAGTGAGCCGAAGATTAGGTAGTAGCTGAGCTTGCGTCGGCCGAAGTAGAAAAACCAGTTGCCGACGGTAAGGGCGGCCAGGCCGCCGATCAGCAGGATCCAGTCAAGCAGGGTCATGGCGGGTGATCATCTCCCCGTAGAGTCGTTCCATGTCGTCGAGATACCGATCGCGGGTCCAGCGCTCCTCGAAGAGCCGCCGGGCCCGTTTTCCCATTTCGCGGGCCGTCGCGGGCCGTCGCGCCAGCCAGCGCATCACCCGGACCAGCTCAGCAGAGTCGCCGCGCTCGATCAGCAAGCCGTTCACACCGGGGGTAATCAGCTCGGGCACCCCGCCCACGGCGGCGGCCACCGCGGGCAGTCCGGCGGCGAAGGCCTCGCGGATCGACAGCGGCAGAGACTCGCGCAGGCTGGGCAGCACCAGAGCGTCGACGCTTCGCAGCAGGGCTGGTACATCGCGGCGAAAGCCCAGCCAGCGGAGATGCTCTCCCAGACCCAGGCGTCGGCTCAAGCGCTCCAGGGATCGACGGCGCGGACCGTCGCCGGCGATCAGGACCCGGAAATCCGGCGGCGTTGTCAGGGCTGCCAGACCGCGGAGCAGTCCACGATGACCCTTGCGGCCGTCGATACGGGCGGCGAAGAGGTAGGTGAAGGGGGCCATATTTTCAGTTTCCAGGTCCGGTGAAAATTGAACCGGCTCCGGCGGTTCGGGCAGGCCGCTGTGGATTACCCGGGCCCGCGATTGTGGAAAGCCCCAGTAACTGAACAGGCGCCGCTCGTAGGCCGAGGCGAAGACGGCCCGATCGATTGAAGCCCGGAGCAGGACCGCCGCCAGGGGGTAAGAGGAGCGACGCTGAAGGTTGTGGATGGTCGCCAGCAGGGGCAGGCGGCGTCCCAACGCTCGGCGGATCGCCCAGGCGGGCAGCACGGCCTGAGAGTGGACGAGTTCGGGGTCGAAGTCCAGGACGAGCCGGGTCAATCGGCGACCGAAGCGGGCCAGCCCGATGGGGGTGCGGGCATGGGCCGGGCAGTCGACGATACGGGCACCGGTCCGCGCCGCCTCGGGGCTCAGGGGTCCCGGCGCGGCGGCCAGACAGACGTCGTGGCCCCGCGAGACCAGACCGGCGGCCAGGTTGAGCATGTCCCGCTCGGCGCCGCCGGGGTACATCTGCGGGGTGACCAGCAGCAGTCTCATCGAGACCCCCGCCCGGGGTTTCTCGACCTCCAGCGCTCCAGCGCCTCGGCGTAAAGCCGGTCCCGGCGCTGGATATTGCGCTCGAAGCTCAGTTCTTCGAGAACCCAGCGACGAGCCTGTTCGGCGCGGTGCCGGGCGTTTTCACCGTCATCGAGCAGACTCCGCAGGGCCTCGCGACAGCCCGCGACGTCGCCGGGTTCGAAAAGCGCGCCCCGCGCGCCGTCACCCAACAGTTCGGCGTTGCCGCCGGCCCGTGTCGCGGCGCAGGGCACCCCGGAGGCCAGCGCCTCGATGACGGCGTTGGAGAGCCCTTCGGCCCGGCTGGAGAGGCAGGCGGCGTCGGCGGCGGCCAGCAGGGGACGCACGTCGTCGAGACGACCGACCAGGCGCACCCTGTCTTCCAAGTCCAACTCTTCGATGAGTTCCTCGACACGTCCGCGCTGGGGGCCGTCGCCCGCCAGGATCAAGCTCGCCGGACCCCGGGAGGTTGACAATCCTCCGACGGCCCGGATCAGAGTGAAGGGGTCCTTGGGCGGATGCAGGTTGGCCAGCATGACCACCAGATGCTCGTCGTTGAGCCCCAGCTCCCGCCGCGCCTTCCGCCGCTCCGCGGGTGAGAGGTCGGGCGGGGCTTCGATGCCATTGTAGATCAGGCGCAGCTTGGTCGGTTCACCACCGTGGGAGCGGACGTTATCGCCGACGGCGGCGGCGTTGACCTCGATCAGCTCGGACCGGCGCCAATACCAGCGACAAACGGCCCAGTGCCAGGGACGGCTCCAGGTTTCCAGCCCGCCCTCGAAAACCACGGCGGGCACCCCGGCCCACCGGGCGGCCCAGACCGCGTAGAGGTTGCCCGAGAAGAGCTGGCCGGCCGCCAACTCCCAGCCACCCGCGCGAAGCAGGTCGTCGAGCGCCCGCGCGCGAGCCAGGCGCCCCCGGCCCGACTCCAGCTTGATTACTGGACAGGGTCGGGCCCGCCTTACCAGGGACGGCGACAATTCGCCGTCGAGAACGCAGATGCTGACCCGGCGCCCCCCGGTGGCCTGCAACGAGGCGGCGCGGGCCAACTGCTTCTCGGCGCCGCCCACGGTGAACTGGCCAATGACGTGAAGAACCGACGGGCTTTTCATCAGGATACCTGCCTGCCCGCAGCGGCAGGTGCGCTTTTGCCGTGTTTTCTGTAGACCAGCTCCCAGGAGGAAGCGGCCAGCGCCAAATAGAAGTAGAGGAATTTGGTGTCGGTATTCAGCATTAGACCGAAAATAACAATAACGAGAAATGCATAGGTTGTCGCCGAGGTAAGGTACATCAGTTTACGATCAGAGTTCTTGTGTGCGATTTTAGCACCACGATAGCCATTGCGAACGGTATAGCCAATAAGAAACAGAAATGGCAAAAGACCGAACAATCCGAACTGAGTCATTGCTGCAAGATACATACTATGATGTGCCAGTCTCCCTTTTCTGACTATTAAACCGGCCGCCTCTTCAATCGGGGCGAGCCGGAAATGATGGTAACCTATTCCGAATAACGGATTCTCCAGGAAGATGGTGAAGGCGTCCTTGGCTATCATTTCCCTAATTGCAATCGAGCTCTCCTTTTCTTGATCCAAGAAGTAATCTTGTATTGTCTCAATTCTCTCCCAATAAATATTTGATGCAACTAGTATTAATATGATTACAGTAATTACTACAGATAATAAGCGAACTCGAAACGGAACTCTTTTATTTACTAAAATCAATAACCCCACAAAGGCCATTGTCAACAAACCGGAGCGTGAAGCAGAGAATACAACACTGATTCCTAAAAGACAGGTCCCTATAATCATAACAAACTTAAGTAACCTCTTACTTTCATGCAATATAAGATATAATCCAATTGGCATTACAGCTAAACTGTAACAGGCAAACTCATTTGGGTCACCCTCCCAAATACCTGAAGCTCTAATATGCCCACTAGTGCTAATAAATTGATATATTCCATACAGGGAATTGATAGCTTGTAAAATAACAAGTAATAGCAACACATTTCTCAACAGTGCGCGATTACTTACATAAAGCCTTGTTATGATATAAAATGCGAAAAACATAAAATGCCTTTGAAAAAATATTGGCTGAGGATTAGGGTTAACAACTGTCGATATTGTGTAGCATAGTAATACAATTATTAATAGTTTGCCATTAACATCAAATATATACTTGATTCTAGTTTGAAATTGATGTCTATTTATTGCATAATATGCCACTGTTATAATAATTATCAAAATACCATAAATGCGCCCTATCGGTATTCCATTGATCAAGGTATATTCAAACAACTGTGTAGCTATAACAAAACCCAAAAAGGCATAAAACGGTTTTCTAAGGAATATCATTATGAAAAGAATTCCAATAACAATCAACGCCAAATAATGGTACGTAAAACCCAAGCGATTCAGGATCACATAAGCAGCAATAAGCAATACAGCAACAGCGAGTTCCCGGTTTCGACGGACAAGGTCCGCCAGACGTATCAACCACGAACGCCAGTTCCGTCTAAGAAAGGCTGTCAAACCCCTGGTACCCATTACCAGCTTCGCATCCCCTGAAAGGTGGTGAACCGATACAGCTCATCCAGATTCTCGGCCAACGCGGGCCAATTGTACTCCTCTTCTACACGCCGGCGACCGGCCGCCGCCATCCGACGACGCAACCGTCGGTCACCGAGCAGTCGACCGCAGGCCTCGATCAAGCCCGTATCGCTATCCGCCACCAGAGCGTGCACCCCCGGTGTGAAGTGGATCCCCTCCATCGTTTTCGACGTGGCCACCAGCGGCCGCCGCATCGCCCAGGCCTCGGGCACCTTGTTCTTGAAACCGGTGCCGTGAACCAGAGGGCTTACGTAGACGCTTCCCCGGGCGATCCAGTCGGCCATGACGGGCACCCGCCCGCTGATGACGTTGCGCGGGTCCCGGCGTCCGAGCTCCACCAGGGGCGGTGTCGGGGCGTCGCCGACGATGAAGACCTTCAACTCTGGCCGGTTCCGGCGCAGGGCGGGAGCGATACGGGTCAGCAGGCGCAGCACCGCTTCCTCGTTGGGCGGGTAACGGTAGGAGCCCGAGAAGACCAGGCTGGGGAAGTCCTCGAGCTCGGGCCGCGCAAGCTGCTCCTCCAGAGCCACCCCGTTGGAAACGATGCCGAAATGGACACTCGGGCAGCGCGGACTCACCGCCCGGGCGTCGAGCTCGGTGCACATCGAGACGGCGT
>WJMB01000348.1 GCA_014728185.1 Candidatus Coatesiibacteriota bacterium | reverse complement strand
CATCCTGGGCGAGCACGAGCCCGTTCAGACCTACCGCTCGCTGAGCTACCAGGCGCCCAAGCAGGACGAGGAACTGGACCTGCGCGTGGCCGAGTTCTCAACCACACCCGTCGAAGAAGACGATCTGCTCCTCGACATCGGTCGCATCGAGCACGAGATGAACCCGGCCCTGGACGATCCCCTGTTGTACGACAAGGTCGCCGACGAGGAAGCCACGCCGGAGAACGAAGCAGCGGTCACCCCCGACGAGTAACGCACTCATCCATTTGCAAACCAACCGGCCCGAGGGGCCGGTTTTTTTGTATCATGAAACGTGTTTAGACCAAATCGGGTTGATTGAAAAAACGGATACAAGTGTCGGTTGTTGACGTTCGGAAATATCGCGCCACAATCAAGTCTTCACCATACGATACGGTGTCGTCGCCACTTGTCGACACCATTCGATAAGTGCTCATCTGCCAGACGTATTTCGATCCGCCCGCTTGTTATCAGCAGATTACAACAAAGGCCCGGACAGTACAGGGTGCACGATCACGTAGTTGATACACCAGCAACGTAAACAACGACGGATCAGCATGCACCGCTTACTGCCTCGTCAGCCCCCCCGCCGGTGAACCTCCACCAACCCTCGGCGAAACCGACGCCCACGCACCAGGCCGGCGTTGGCACGTTTCTTGCAGCAGGGCGGGGACGCCTGAATGCAGCAATCCCGGGCACTTCCGCAAGAAACGTGCCAACGCCTACCCGTGCGGTCGGCCGGGAGGTCTCCTGGGTGTTGGGAGGGGGTTGGTGGAGGTTCTCCGGCGGGGTCGCTCAATAACCCCGTTCTAGGTCGATGATGTTGAGGAAGTCGCGGCGTCCGGCGACCAGGCGGGTCAGGTTGCAGATAACCTCGTCCCAGCGGCCCAGGTCGTCGAAGGGCGAGGCGGCGCGGTGGGGTGAGAGGACGACGTTGTTGAGCTCGTGGAAGGGATGGCGGTGGGGACGGCGCCGTCCGGCGTCGTCGGGCTCCGGGCGGTAGTCGTACCAGACGTCGAGGGCGGCCCCGGCGAGCCACCCCGTCCGCAGGGCGGTGAAGAGGGCTTCCTCGTCGATGATCGGGCCGCGGCCCACATTGACCAGCAGGCTCCGGGGACCCAGGCGGTCTAGTTCAGCGGCGCCGATCAAGCCGGTGGTCGCGGCGGTCTGAGGCAGACAGACGATGAGCACGTCGGCCCAGTCGAGGAAGCGGTCCAACTCCTCCGAGGTGTAGCGATCGAGGTGACCGGGGGGCTCGACGGCCCTGGACCAGTCCCGCCGCAGGGCGGCGAAGCGGGGTCCGAAGGCGACCAGCAGGCGGTGGACCCGGCGGTTGACGTGACCGTAACCCAACAGGCCGATTCGACGGTCCTTCAACGGCAGCGAGGCCGCCTCGGCGTCGCCGGTGCGCCAGCGTCCCTGGACCATCCAGTTGTGGTGCGGCACCACCCGGTTGGTCAGGGCCAGCAACAGGGCGACGGTGTGCTGGGCTGTGAACCCGGCGTTACCGTGGCCGTTGACCAGAGTCACGTCGTGTTCGGGGTGCCGCAGAGAGAAATCGCGGAAGAGCTCGACGAGGTGCTGGACCCCGGCGCCGGGGTTGATGAACAGGCGCAGCTCCCCGGCGGCTTCCAGCAGCTCGGCCGTCGGACGCCAGCCGACCAGGGCCGCCGCTCCGGGGGCGCGCCGGATCAACTCGACGGACGAGGTGTCTTCAGGGAAGTCCAGCTCGAGGTCGACACCCACAAGACCCCGGCGCAGGTACTCGCGCAGTCGCTCGGGCACATTCCAGAGGAAGAGGACCCGGGGGCCTCGGTTGCAGGCGGCTCGACTCAAAGCTCAGCGCTCCCCGCCGTGGAATTGGAATCCGGCCGCAGCTCGATGAACAGACTCGAATCGTCGACGGTGCGGATTGAAACCTCGACAGACAGTCCGGCGGCGGCTGCGCGCAGCTCAGCGGCGCTCGGCGTCACGGCGCGGAAGCCGTCGCGGCAGACGATGACGCCGTCGCCGGTGCGCTCCTCGTCGATGCGTCCCAGCAATCCTTCGGCGGACTGACGGCGGAACCACTCCAAACGTTCCGGCCAGAAGGCGGGAGTGTAGGTCGAGAACAGGCAGACCCCGCCGGGGGTGACGACCCGCAGGGCCTCTGCGAAGAGGATCCGGGGGGAGCGCCTGAAGGCCGAGACCCCGTTCTGGGCGCAACAGGCGACATCGAAGGCGGCATTGGTGAAAGCCAGGCGGGCGGCGTCCTGTTGAACCAGGCCGACGTTATGAAAGGAACCCAGGAAGCGCCTCGCCTCACGCAGGCTGGAGTACGAGGTGTCCACACCGATCACCTCGGCGCAGTCTTGGGCCAGTTCGGCAAGCACCCGGCCGTATCCGCAACCGAGCTCGAGCAGGCGGGTGCGCGGTCCGCAGTGGGAGCGGACATGGTCGATCTCCGCCGCCAGGTAGCGGCTCACCCGGGGCGGGGCCAGCTCGTAACAGCGGCGTAGGCGTGCGGCGGAAAGTTTCTCGGTGTAGTAGTCGGCCATGTGGTTATCACCGGTGACTGGAACAGCAACTCATCGAGCAAGCCGGTGCGAATCGAACAGGCGATGGAGGGCACTAGATTGAGTAAGCGTACATCCCATCCAAGGTTCAAGTGCGAAGCCGCTTGGTGGCAAGAGTTCAGACCATGTGCAAAACCGTTCCAGCCAAGCAAGAGAGTCCGTGATCCGCAGCGAAATGGGCAAGATACAGTGCGACAGACCAAGGCTGGCCCGGCAGTGCCGCTAGTCTTGATCAATAACGCGGGGTGATCATCCATTCACTTGACGCCCACAGCCGCGACGGTGCCAATCGATTCCCAAAGCTCTCATCAACAGCCGGTTTGGACTGTTGACCACAGGAATCAAAGTGTGGTTCACAGGGCTTGAGTGGCCTATCCTCGAGCCGTCTTCACTTCAATTGGAGGCGGTTTTCGACTTGGATCGAGCTGATCCGGAATCGCATATGATGTCTAAATCAATCCGTCTCCATGAACCCCAGGTAGAGGCCGCGGCCGTCGAGTCCTGCCTCGTCGAACTCCACGCGAAGGCCGGCGGCGGTGAAGGCCGCCTCCATTTCCTCCCGACTGAACAGGCCCAGCTCGTGGCGGTTGACGAAGTAGCGCACCTCGGCGCCGTCGTTTAGCAGAAAGTGCAGCTCGAGGATCGAAACCCGGCCTTGGCGCCGGGTGGCGGTCATCCGGGCCAGCTTGAGTCCCTCCTCCTCGACCAGCATGCCGCCGGGTCGGCCGGGCTTGAAAGATTCCGGGGTCAGCCAGGGCTCGACGACCAGCACGCCGCCGGGCGCCAGATGGGATGCCAGGTTGGCAATGCAGGCGCGCAAACGCTGCGTGGTCAGGACGTAGCCGATGGAGCCGAAGAGACAGCAGACGACGTCGAAGCGCCGTCCGAGCTCGCAACAGACCAGGTCGCCGCGGTGCAGGGGCACGTCGGGCAGGCGCTTGAGGGCGCGGTCGAGCATGGCCGGGCTCAGGTCGAAGCCCTCGACGTCGAAATGCTCGCGCAGATACTGCAGGTGCAGCCCGGTGCCGCAGGCGGCGTCGAGGAGCCGTCCCGAACGGGGAACATCGTGATCGTCGAGCAGCTCGAGCAGGCGCTCGACCTCGTCGGCGTAATCCTTGCCCACGCCCAGGTAAAACAGATCGTAGCAGTCGGCGAACTGCTCGTCATAGCTCAGCATCATTGCTTCCCCCGCTTTCTCAGCAGCCAGCGGATGATCAAACCTTCGTCGCGCCGCTGGATATCGAAAGACTTTAGCAATTGCTCCTCGAACCAACCGGGCTCGATGGGCAACGGCGGCCGCTCCAGGGCCCGGCCCAGGCGGACCAGGGCCGGGTGGAGCCGGTGTCCGGTGTCGGGCAGGTCCACGGCCAGGCGCCCTCCGGGCGCTGTCACGCGCTCCAGTTCATCCAGGCAACGGGCGGTGTAATCCCTCGTGAGATACCCACAGACGCCGATAACCGCGACGGCGTTGAATGAAGCATCGGTGAAGGGCAGCCGGGCGGCCTCGGCGCGGATCAGACCGCCGATCTCGAGACCCTTCCGCCGAACGAAGGCGGCCATGGCGCCGAGTAGCTCCCCCGCGATATCGACGCCGTGGTAGCGTGTACTCCAGCGATCAAGACGGTAGTTGGCCAGGTTGGCGCAGCAGCCGACATCCAGCAGGCGACCGCCGCGGTCCAGGTGCTCACGCAGGGCCGGGTCACCGCTGTTGACCCGCCGACCCAGCTCAAGCAGCTCGACCACCGCGGGATCCTCAACCAGCTTCCGGGGCAGCCCGTCCAGGGGAGAACGACCCCGGAGGCGCAGCTCCACCGTGCGGTCGTAGGCCCGGGCCAGGCGGTCCAGGGTTTCATCCATCGGCACTTTTTACCTCGACTGCCAAAGGGGTGTTGCGCCGGCTCGCGAACCGCGCGACTCCAGCTCACCGATCAAAGCAAATGTCAAACTGCTTCAAGCGTCGGCGCCCATGGAGCAGATCTTTCATGTAACAAAGAGATAGCGCAGCCCGCTCGGACCTGCTCGTGATCGCAAACCGCTGTTAGCAAGCCTGTGGTATCAGAAGCGCCTGTCACATTAGAGCTGTCAAAAACGTGGCGGTTGCAAAGGGTACGCTCGGTG
>WJMB01000347.1 GCA_014728185.1 Candidatus Coatesiibacteriota bacterium | reverse complement strand
CGCCGTCACCGTCGAAGGCTCAGTCATGCTCCCCCTGGGCTATCGCAGCGGCGCCCGACCCGGCGATGTCTTCATCGTCTACGCACCCCGAGAGGTAGTCGACGGCGGGAGCGCCCCCACCCGGGGCGTACGGGCGGGCAGTGTGCGCCTGGAGAGCGTGGGCTCCGAAGAATCCCTGGCCCTGCCCCTTTCCGGCGGTGGCTTCGAACCGGGCTGGCTGGTCGTCCAAGAACTTTAGTATTGCAATTAACGCCATCGTTAACGCCGTCGGCATATTCAAGAGTACGATTATATTATGTCCAGGTGTTGTAGTATGAGATTGTCACCTGAAACCGGACCGTCGTTGAAAGTCAAAGAGTTGCAATTGGAACGGAAATACTGAAAAGAAATTGCAAATAGCTCAAGATCGATAATCCCAAAAGTTTTTTCACTGATACATCCTTGAGTAGAAAGCATATTGCCTCCTTGTTCCAGGTAAACCAGGATGTAAGTTAAGAATCAGGACTCACTATCTCTCAGCGTACGCTTAGAGAACGTCTTGTTAGAACCTATCTGGTTTTGTGCCGCCAGGCAACACACAGAAAGTGGCAGCTTGCATAGCTATAGCGCATATAATAACAAGCTATTAGCACTATAGGCCTGTTAAGGCAAATATCATAATACATTTTGTGTTGCCGGTTACGCTATTGCTAGGAAATCATCTCCGTCCGATTTGTTCGCACTTAACCGCCCTGCCATCAATCCGTTATCATTGGCAAGGCGCCGGACATCCCTGATGAGGCTCGGTTGATCGGGGGTGGTGGAGAGAAACAGGCTTATCTGCACGGTATTGGCTACCGCCTGTTCAACAATCAGCCGCCTGTTGATAACTCAAGTCTTGTCAGGTGTTAGCAGCCCTCCGGTTAAGAGTCATCGAATTACTTGAGTAACGGATTGTCTTTACGGAACAAACCGAGCTGCTTGCTAATCGCTGCATCTTAGACCGAAGCCTTTGCAAGATGACTGCTAGGCGCCACAAGCCATCCAGCAGCCCCGTTGTTGGTCCGCTCAAGCAGCTCACGCTGATCCCACCGCCGTCACGCCTTGTCGACATATATACTCACTTGCCTGGTACGAACCGAACACCCGGCCGAACCGTTGGAAAAGTGAGGCAAGACCGGGCGGTTACCGGTTATATCGAAACTCAAACTGGTAATTTCCGCCCCGACCGCCTATTATTAAGTAATTACACCCCGCGCGACCGCTACACCGGCGAGCGCCTTGGCTGAAAAAGCTGAAAACCGGTGAAGCCTATTCCATCGAATAGCGACAAGGCGACCGGACAACCCTTGAAAAAATCAAACGAACTGACTGTTTACCGTTGATTGAGGAGGATCCGATGTTCAAGAAAGTGCTCGTCTTGCTGACCGTGTTCAGCGTGGCCGCCCTGGCCGGAGCCGAGGTGACCTACCTGGTCGGCAGCGTCACCTACCAGCGCGGCGGCGTCACCAAGACCGCCTCGCTGGGCACCGAGCTCAAGAGTGGCGACGTGGTGATCACCGGCTCGCGCTCCCGGGTCGAGCTGACCTTCGGCGACGGTTCGCTGACCCGGCTGGGCTCCGAGGCCCGGCTGACCATCGAACGCTCCGCCGGTGGTCTGGGCGAGGCCACCGTGGTCAACTGCACCGGCGGCCGCGTCTGGTCCAACGTCACCCCCTTCACCAACTCCGACGGGGCCTACGTCGTCACCACCCCCACCGCCTCGGCGGCCGTCCGCGGCACCGTCTTCCGCACCGACATCTATCCCGACACCTCGACGCTGCTGCGCGTTTACGAAGGCTCCGTCGAGATATGGAACCCGCTGATGGCCCTCGAAGGCCCCATGTTCTGGGAGACCGAAAGCTCCGGGGGCGGCGACCCCGACCCGGGCGAGCGCCACGAGGTCGTCGGACCCCACGAGGTTTCCGGACCCGTCGAGGTCAGCGAGGAGGAGTGGGAGAACATCCTGATCGGCCAGATGTCGCAGGTCTACATCACCGCCGACGGCTCCGTGCTCGACCAGATGGAATTCTCCGCCGACGACGAGCTCGAGGACGAGTGGGTCGAGTGGAACCAGGAACGCGATGAGGAGCTGGGACGCTAGACTGCTCACAAGAACCCACAAGCAGACTGTCCGTCAGGGCGGGGATCACCCCGCCCTGACGCTATCGTCCACCATATCGTCGCCTACCCACGGTGGCGTGCGGGGGACCGGCTTTGGCACGTTTCTTGCAACTTGGAGACCGTGCTTTCCGGCGGTATCGTCCTCTTTCCGCAAGAAACGTGCCAAAGCCGGTCCCGGGGGTGGGTGTTCGATTGGTCCGCCACCAAGGCCTCGGAGATGGGCGCTTTTGTTCCGGCATGCTCAGTGGTGCGATTATCACACGAAACTGGACCAGCACTCCTGACTAACAAGAGCCGGATCAAGGGGAAGGTTTCGGCATAGACGCTCTGATGAAGGCGAAAACTCGAAAAACTGTGGCTGAAAAAGGCTCATATCCACAGAGTCGTTTGTTCTCAGCTTTGGCCTGGAATGTCAAACCAACTTCCAGGTCGGTTTTTTCAGATCAACGTCTGTCCAAGGTGAGGGATAATCCCAATAAAAAAACCGCCGGAGCGGCTGTGTTCAATCCTGCTCGGGCTGTCGGACTAGAGCGGTTTAGGCGCTTCCAGGCGGCGACAGCGCTCCTCGAGTTCGTCGAGCAGCGCGCCGTAGTCGGCGGCGCCGTAGGAGTGGGGGTCGTACTCGCTCACGGACAGTTGGTGGCTGGGCGCCTCGTTGACCTTGGTGTTGGTGCGGATGATGCTCTCGGTGACCAGGGAGTCGAAGTGGTCGCGGATCATCTTCAGCAGCACCCGGCCCATCCGGGTGCGCCGATCGTAGAAGGTGGGCACCAGGCCGAGGATGCGCACCTCGTCGAGCTCCGTGGAGGTGCGGATCTCGTTGACCGTCTCCACGGCCTCCAGGGCCGAGAGGTAATCCAGGGAGACGGGAATCAGCAGGTAGTCGGTGTACTCGAGCACGTTGTAGTTGAGGAAGCCCAGGCTGGGCGAGCAGTCGAAGATGACGTAGTCCAGGTCGGAGAGGCGGGCGAAGGCCCGGCGCAAATGGTCGTAGCCGGCGTCGCGATTCTCCAGCTCCCGGGCGACGCTCCAGAGGCGCTTGCCCCCCGCGGTCAGCACCAGCAGGTTCTCGCGCACCTTTACCAGGTCGATGCTGTCGCCGGAGAGCAGCTCGGCCAGCCCCGGGGTCGGAGGGATGGCGAAGTAGGCCGAGATGCCGCCCTGGGGATCGGCGTCGACCAACAGGACGCGGCGGCCGCGGCTGGCCAGGCCCACGGCCAGGTTGGCCGACATCGTAGTCTTGCCTGTGCCGCCCTTGGAGATGAACACGCTGATCCGCCGGGGACCGCCGATTTGGGTGGGCGGAGCGGCGGGTTCGACGCCGGACTTGCCGAATGTTGGCTCGGTCATCGCGAAGCTTCCCGGTATACGGTCGTCGTTATTGCGGCGGTAGATATGCAGTCGCCTGGAATGCAGCTTAACTGCTTGAAACGGCTGCTGGTTATTGAGACCAGCCAGCGGGATGATACCCTACAAAGCCTTTTAAGTCAATTAGAAGGGGAGATAGGCCGTGCCGGGTTGGTCGCAGATAGTACGGTGGGCTTTGTCGGAAACGCCGCCTTAGTAGAAGTAGCCGGCTGTATCACCAGCCGGCTTTCCGCGTAGGTCTGTAATCGGTAAAGGGATTATCACACGTGTATGAACAGAAATGTGTTGCTAATAGCTAGATATAT
>WJMB01000346.1 GCA_014728185.1 Candidatus Coatesiibacteriota bacterium | reverse complement strand
GAGCGGGGCAGCCCGACGTGCGATCAGCGTCCGCCTCCGCAAGAAACGTGCCAACGCCTCGTCGGTGGGCGCGACGACGCGGTTCTCGGCGAATGCGGGTCGGCAAAGGTCTCGCCGGTGCTGCCGGTGGTGATCGGCCGTGGCGGATGAGGCGTTCCCGCTAAAAGCCCGTCGCTCACCGGGCGGAATACTAGTTCAAACAAACCCGTTTTTCAACACTCGTCATCAGTGAGGTGCGGGGGCTTGGTTTTCCAGCGTCGGTGCATCCAGTACCAGTCGCTGGGATAGCGGCGGATCCAGGCTTCGAGGGCGGCGGCGTAGAGCCTGGTCAACCGGAGCTCCTCGGCCTCGGGATCGCCGTCGGGGTCGGCGGCGACGGGGGGGCTGATCCAGGCGTGGAGTTGGGGGCCTTCGCGGCGGGAGAAGCCGAAGCAGACCGGGACGCCGAGGCGGCGGGCGAAGTAGGCCGGTCCGCGGTGGAAGCTGGAGGGCGCGCCGAGGAAGTCGACGAAGCGGCCTTCGGGACCGGCGTCCTGGTCGCCCAGGATGTAGAGGACCCGGTTGGCTCGCAGGTTGCGCAGCACGGGTCGGGCGCCCTCGTCGACGAGGAGCACCCGGTTGCCGGCCTTTCCGCGCAGGCGGTTGAGCAGTCCGTCGACGAGTTGGTTGTGCTGGCGGGTGGCCAAGGCGGCTCCGGAGTGACCGTGGGCGTGGATGTAGGCGGCGGCCAACTCCCAGGGGCCGGTGTGGGCGGTGGCCAGGATGACGCCGCGGCCCCGGCGGCGCGCGGTTACGAGGTGCTCGAGGCCGTCGACGCTCATCCAGCGCTCCCGCCGGGCGCCTCGAAAGTAGGGCAGGCGCATAAAGTCCAGCAGGTTCTGGGCCACCTTGACGAAGTTGCGGCGGGCGATACGGGCGGCCCGGCGCCGGGGGACGCCCAGCCGTTCGGTTATGTTGCGCTTGGCGATGCGCCGCCGCCGTCCCAGCGCAAGGTAGAGCAGGTTGCCCAGGTACCAGCCCCGGAAGCGCGCCCAGACACGGGGCAGCAGGTTGGCGGTGATGAAGAGCCACCAGACCAGCAGATACTCGAGGCGGTGCCCGAAGGTGGGTTTGTATTCCGTGCTCATCGGCCCGGCCTCCCCGGGTGCGCGTTGATGACGGCCGTCAAACGATCGAGGAGCCCGGCGGCGTCCAGTTCCAGGCGGCGCTCCAACCAGACGAGTTTCGGGATCCGCCCGGGGGCGAGCTTGACGGCGTCCTTGCCCGTGGTGACGGGCAGGGCCTCGGGGTGGGCGGTCAGCAGCTCATCGAGGCGGCGCAGAGTGGAGTCGTCGTAGTCGGCGTGGTCGGTCAGGGGCAGTCGGGCGACGAGCTCGGCGCCCAGGCGTTCCAGGTCGGCGAAGAAGACCGCCGGTCGAGCGATCCCGGTGAAGGCGACCACCGGGCGACCGGTGAGCTCAGCGAGGGCCAAACGCTTTCCGTGGTGGTTCGCCAGGGCGTCGGGATGGAAGCGCCCGGCCAGACAGAGCGGCTCGGGGAAGCGACGGCGCAGGGCGGCGAGTTCGTCGGGGTGGGAACCGAGAAGAACCAAGGCGTCGGTGCGACGCAGCTCGTCGAAGGGGGCGCGGAAACGCCCCAGGGGCGGTGGGTGGGCGGCGCCCCCGAGGCGGGCGCGCCAGTCCGCGGCGGGCAGGGCGGCGATGTCGAAGTCGCGGTGCAGCCGGCGGTGCTGCAAGGCGTCGTCGACGATCACCGCCTCCACACCGGGCAGCGTCGCGGCGAGGAGGGTCGCCCGGGCCTTGATCCGCCCGCAGACCACGGGGGAGCCAGGGAGACGCTTGGCCAACCAAACCGCTTCGTCGCCGGCCTCCTTCGCCGGAACCAGGGGTCCGGCGCCCCGGCTGACGACGAGGGGCTCGCTGGAGCGACGGGCCGCCTCCCCGCCGTAGCCCCGGGTGACCAAGGCCGCCTTCAGGCCCCGTTCGCGCAAGCCCTCGGCCAGCCGGGACGCCAGAGGGGTCTTGCCCGAGCCGCCCAGGGCCGGGTTGCCGACGCCGATCACGGGTATGTCGGCCCGGTATCGCCGGCGCAGGCCGTCGAGGAGACGATCGACGTACAACCCCGCCGTGTAGAGCTGGGCGGCGATCCAGGCGGGGAGGCGCAGCGGTCCACGGGGCGTCTTCACCGGCTCGGCCTTGGAAGGTGCTGCTTCATCAAGGGGTCGTCACCTTATGCGGCACGCTGGAAGAAGGTTGCAAACACAGGGTAATCCAGGATTAGTGGTAATACTCGCTTGTACAGTTACAATAGTCATCCCAAATGCTCACGGGACAACAAGATATAACTAGAAAGAAATCGATTCACCAGCGCCGATCTAAAAATGAGTATAGATAGAGGACAGTCACAAACAGCTCGATGAAGCGCCCGCCTTGATTGTCCACGTAACGACAGAATCAGCTTGCGCTGATGATGTACCGCGTCATTCTTCTATCGAAAAACGTTTGTTGGGCATTGCGAGTCTAACGACCGGGAGGGGCGGCCTCGCAGACGGAAATTATTACATCGGCACCCCAGCCCTGTGTTGATCACGCTATCAGGCGTTCTTTCAGGCGGTTAGCAATGAAAGATCACTCATCAATGATAGCACAGGGGGCGTTTCCGGTAAACCGTTACCCTTATTGACTTTGCCCGCATCGCGCTGGTAAACTTCAAGGTCCCCGGATGAATCGTCCGGTGGACCTTCGAGTATTATTGGAAGAGAAGCTGTCGCGGACCCCAAGGGAGCCCCAGTGCGACGACCCCGCGTGCGCATCGCCAACGTCCATCCCGATTCCCACCGCGAGTACCGGCTGGCCCAGGGGCTGCCGCGCTACAACTCGGAGTGGATCGAGCTGCAGAACGTCAGCGAGCTGCCCGTCAACGTGGCCGGCTATTTTATCATCAACGGCGGCGGCTACGAGTTCCAGATCAACGTCATCGGCCGCGAGTCGTTGATCCTGCGCCGGGGTCAGTCCATGCTCGTGCTCACCGGAATGCCCGACAACCCGAAAGACCCCGCGCGGTGCTACATCGCCGAGGAGGCCACCCGCATCTTCCTCCAGCGCCAGGAGTATATCTGGAACGTCGAGGAGGACGTGGCCTTCCTCTACAAGAGCCGCGAGGACTACGAGAACGACCCGAAAAGCTACATCGACTACTACCGCTACACCAGGATGGCCAACCCCCAGAGTGAAACCCCGAGCGGCGTCGAGGCGTAGCATAGATGGGAACCGGTCGACAAACCACCGGCGGCGCGCCGCCGATCAAGCGATAACTACGAGGTTACCAGCCATGAAAGCCAAGATCCATCCCAAGTACGAAGAGACCACGATCACCTGCGCCTGCGGCAACCAGATCACGACCCGTTCCACGGTCAAGGAGATCAAGGTCGACGTCTGCAGCGCCTGCCACCCCTTCTATACCGGCAAGCAGAAGCTGATGGACACCACCGGCCGCGTCGAGCGCTACCTGCGCAAGTACGGCTTGAAGAACAAGGGCGGCAAGGACGCCGAGGGCAAGGCCGACGAATAGTCCGCCCGGAGCTGATTTTTTCCAACGGTTGCGAGGAGAGACGATGATCAAGAAACTGATGCTCGTCACGGCCCTTATTCTGGGCTTGGTCGCCGTGGCGCTGGTCGGCTGCGAGGATGACGCCGAGCCCGCCGAGGACGGCGCCGGGACCGACGGCGAAGCCGCCACCGGCGATGCCGCCGTGGACTTCACCGCCAAGGGCTTCGACGGCCAGACCTACAAGCTCTCGGACTTCGAGGGCAAGCTGATCTTCCTCAACTGCTTCACCACCTGGTGCGCCCCGTGCAAGGAAGAGATGCCCCACCTGATCTCCCTGGCCGAGGAGTACGCCGACCAGGGCTTCCAGTTG
>WJMB01000345.1 GCA_014728185.1 Candidatus Coatesiibacteriota bacterium | reverse complement strand
CGATCCCGGACGGCGCGAGGCGCCGGCCTTCGCGGAGATCAGTTTCCGGGCGCCGCGACGGACGGATGACGGCTGGGAGCACGACGGCGTCCTGCGGCGTCTGGCCGACGGACTGCGTGACGTCGAGGCGGGTATCGACGAGCTCTGGCGGGCCTTCACCAGGGTGGACGAGGGTGAACAGCGCGAGAGGGCCGCGGCGGAGGTCCGCGCGCTGCGCGACATCCTGGACGGGCTGATCGACGAGACGGTCCGCCTGGAGAAGCTGTTGAGCATCAACTGACAAAACCGAGAGGAAGCGAGATGGACCTCGACAAGCTGCGCGACATCCTCAAAACCGACCTGCGCGAGCTGGCCGAGCTGCTGCACAACGCCGGACAGTCGAGTATGTGGGACGAGGCCAAGTACTACCTGCGCGACGCCGCCGGGTTGATCCAGGAGCTGACCGGCAAGATCTAGCCCGAGATCGCCGCCTGCGTCAAGCACAAGGGAGGACAGGCTTTCCAGCCTGTCCGAGCGGTCCGTTGGGATCGCCGCGAACCATCGGCGACCGTTCATCCGCATCCTGGTGGACGGGTGTGAATGATTGATTCACCTCCCTGCGGAGGCATTGCCAATCCGCGGCGGCCCGCAGAGGGGCCGCCCTACAGAGCGAGATCGAAAGGTCTATGTAGGGTCGGGATTATAGGACCAATCCCACATCCCGACCGCGCTAATATTAAGCCGGGGGGCGGGGGACCAGCCCCCCGCCCCCAACTCCACCCCTCTGCGAACCACTTAGCGGCTGTGCTCCACCCCCAGGCGGGGGCAGTCCCCGACGAGCGGGCAGCTCGAGCAGTGGGGCGAGACGGGTTGGCAGCGCTCGCGCCCGAAGACCACCAGCATCGAGTTGACGGGGATCCACCAGCGGCGGGGGAGCTTTTCGCGCAGAGCCTTCTCGGTTTGGTCGGGGTTCCGGGTCGCCACATAGCCCCAGCGGTTGAAGATACGGTGGACGTGGGTGTCCACGCAGATCCCAGGCTTGCCGTGGCCCACGGTGACCACCAGATTGGCGGTCTTTCGCCCGACACCCTTGAGTTTGACGAGTTCCTCGACGGTGTCGGGGACCCTTCCGCCGTAGTCCTCGACCAGGCGGCGGCTGACCCGGCGGATCGTCTCGCCCTTCTGGTTGTAGAAACCGGCGGGGTAGATGGTCTCCGCGATCGTCCCGGCGGGGAGCCCGGCCATGGCCCGCGGTGTGTCGGCGAGCTTGAAGAGGCGCTCGGTGGCCGGCCCGGTGACCTCGTCCTTGGTGCGCAGGCTGATCAGGCAACTGATCAGTACGCGGAAGGGGGCCTGCTCGTCGGCGTCCTCGCCGGGATGGTAGGCGGCGGGGTCCGTCGGCGGCGGCCCCCGCCAGCGACCCTCCTGGTCGACGGTCAAGGCCCGGGCGTCGCCGATATCCTCGGCGACGCGGCGCAGGACGGTGTCGATGTTGTCGTTATCGATGGGCATATGAAGGAGAGGTACGAGTGGGGCGAGAGCTTCTGTTTCTGGAAAACCGCCCTTGCAGAAACACAACGGAAGAGACGATTGGTTACCTGTTGTTAATATCGTCTCACTTTCCCGATTCATATACTCAAAACCACAATCACCGATCTCATCACCAGCGATGAAACATCTCCCGAGTGTCACTTATACGATAACCCGTTCAACTTGCAACGGGGGCCTCCAGCGGCCCCCGCCTTGTACGATTGGGATCTAATAGAAGAAGTTGCGGGCCAGATCGAGGAAGTCCTGGCTGACCATCTTGGTCTCGCTGACGGCGTCGGTTATCTCGGCGGGGACGACGTCGACACCCTTGAGGGCCGTCATGTAGCCGTACTTCTTGGTGGCGATCAGGTCGACGGCGCCGGCGCCGTAGCGGGTGCCCAGGATGCGGTCGAAGGCGCAGGGACTGCCGCCGCGCTGCAGGTGAGAGAGCACCACATGGCGGGTCAGGTCGTTGGTCTTGCGGCCGAACTCCGGGGCGAGCATCTTGCCCAGGGCCTTGGAGAGCTCCAGGCCGATGCCGCCCAGGTAGACGTGGCCGAACTCATCCTTGGCCACGTCCTCCTGGTAGACCTCGCGACCCTTCCACTCGGCCCCCTCGGCGACGACGACCAGGGCGTAATGGTAGCCGGCTTCCCAGCGGCGGCGCAGGCTCCAGGCCAGGTCGTCGAGCTCGAAGGGCTGCTCCGGGGTGAAGATGTAGTCGGCGCCGCCGGCCATCCCGCCATAGGCGGCGATCCAGCCGGCGTGACGTCCCATGGCCTCGACGATGAAGATGCGCTCGTGGCTGCGGGCGGTGGTGCGCAGCTCGTCCACCGAGCGCATCACCCGCTCGACGGCGGTCCAGAAACCGAAGGTGTAGTCGGTGACGGCGACGTCGTTGTCGATTGTCTTGGGCACTCCGACCATGGGCAGGCCGCGGTCGGAGAACTTGCGCGCCACGCCCAGGGTGTCGTCGCCGCCCGAGGCGATCAAGGCGTCCAGGCCCAGCTCCTTGAAATTCTTCTCGCATTGGGGGACCTCGACCTCGGCGTTCCTGCCGAAGGGGTTGGTGCGGCTGGAGCCCAGGATGGTGCCGCCGAGCTCCAGGATATCCTCGACCTCGGGCAGCCCCAGGGGCACGGTGAGCTTCTCGAGCAGGCCGCGCCAGCCCAGGCGCAGACCGACGAATTCGTAATCGTAAACCGTGACGCCGCGACGCACCGCGCCGCGGATGACCGCGTTGAGGGCCGGGGCGTCGCCCCCGCCGGTGAGGATGCCCACGCGCTTCGTAGCCAATGCCGACCTCCCGGGTGAAGTGGGGAACCGCTCTTCCAAGGATCACCTAGAAGGATAAAGCCCCGGCGCGGGGGGCGTCAACCGTGAAGATACCGCGGCGGGCCGATGAGGGTGGAACGGTTATTCGTCAGGTGTCCCGCATTGAAGAACCAAAGGAGGCCCTCAGCGAGGGAATAAGAGGAAGCGTGCATACAAACCGCTGATCGCCCTTGGTTCATCACGACCGAATGGAACAGCGGAAGAGGCTGAACCAACAAAACTGAGCCAAGCAGCCGCAGCCATCTCGTCGATCGGTCTTTTCAAAACAGTTCAACGGACAGCCTTTGCAACCAGGCAGCAACCGTGGATATGCCGAACGGCGGGAGTCGCCTCCCGCCGTCGCAGACTGACCTTGATTACGGACCTACTTGTCGCCCTCGTAGCCCCGGCGGAAGGCGTCGCCGAAGGCCTTGAGGCTGGCCATGAAGGCCGAGCCCAGCTCCTCGAGCTTCTTCTCGACCTCGGGCCAGGAGTCCTTGGCGCGCTCGGACCATTCGTCGAGCTTGTCGATGCTGATG
>WJMB01000344.1 GCA_014728185.1 Candidatus Coatesiibacteriota bacterium | reverse complement strand
GCCGCCGAACGTAAACAACCCGCCGAAAGGCGGGCTTTTCGTAATGTGCGTAGAAGCAATTAGCTGTATAAAGTAAGGGATCACTTAACTGTCACGGACCATGGTGTTACTGGATATCGTTCTGATACAAGCAGTCATTGGAAAATCAGGTTTGCACATCGAGCGAGCCGCTTGTGGCAGGTACCTGGATTTCCACATTCCCAGGATGCCCGTAGCGACGTCACGACGCTCCATTATCAACTGCTTGGCGAAATGGGCTTCGATGACGATTTATCGATGCTAAGCAACTAATTGTCATGCATATATAACTAGCAGGCGCCGAGGAGTTGAGTTGGCAAGCCAAACATCATTCGGCAAAGCCTCGTATCAGCAACATTTTTCGAGGTGGGGCGGTGTTTCGAGTTGAAGCTGGTTGGTCCGAGGTCGTGTGTGATGCCTAAAGGAAAAAGCAACATATGGATAATCATCGAAATGCAAAACCCCCGGTCCAGACCGGGGGTTTAGCATCGTGTCCTTCGTCATCTATCCGCTGTGCGGGCAGCCCTCGCAGGGTTCGGGCGGGCAGTCTTCGGCCTCGACCTCGGCCTCGGCATCCTTGCAATCGCAGTCGCCGTCGCAGTCTTCGCAATCAGCGCAATCGCCGTCGCAATCAGCGCATTCACCGGTGCATCCGCTCTCGTCGTCGGTGGTCTCGGCGAACACGGCGCCGCCGATCAGGACCAGGGCGATGACCAGCAGGGGCAGCAGTTTGCGTAGCATGGGGCTCCTTAGTTTGCTTCATCAGTGAACTGCAATTATGCGTCATGGCTGATGAACGTCAGACTAACAGGCCCGCGGGCGTATGTCAACAAACTTTAGTTGTTGAGACAAAGAGCGGACCCCGGCGGGGTCCGCTCTCCATTTAGATCATCGGTCTCAGGGCATCTCGATGCCGCAGTGGCCGCCGGGGCAGGTGCAGCTTTCCAGGGTGTGGCCGCAGCCGCAGGGACAGGGGTCGTCGAGGTCGTAGTCGGCGGCGGTCTTCTCGTCGTCTTCTCCGGAGCAGGAGCACTCGCCGGTTTCGACATCGCAGACGCAGTCCTCGCCGGTGGCGTCGGCCAGGGCGGGCAGGGCGCCGACTACCAGCAGCAGGGCCAAGAGCACGGTAAGACGCTTCATCGTTCCTCCGAAAGTTTAGGTAAGCAGGGACCGACCGAAGCCGGATTAGTTGAGATGCATTCTCACTATAGCATCGAATGTACCCCTTCCAGGTCAAACCACCCAATTGAGACCCTTGCCAGCCTGCCGCCGGTGGCCTATGATTGTTTCGTGATGAATTGGTCCGTCGAGACGCGATCAACCAACCCCGGGGGCCGTCGTGACCAACACCCGCCGTTTGACGCTGATCCCGCTGGTCGTCCTGCTCCTGCCGGCCTGCGGGTCCGATCATTACCACCTCGACGATTTCGCCGACGACCTCGTCGCCGCCATCGAGGCCGACGGCTCCGCGACACTGCGCGACTTCTTCAAGTACGATCGGGACCACACGGCCTTCAGCGCCGCCCTGGACGAGCTGCGCGCCGCGGGATACGCCGTGGTCGATTACTGCGAGATCGATTCCAACGCGAACACTCTGGCCGTCCATTTTGTCGAGAACGGCGACCTCGACGACCCCGCCCGCCTCGAACTGCGCCTGTTCTACGGCGAGAAGGGCTACTATATCCAGGACAGCGCGATCGACTGGTAATCACGACCGATACCACCGCATACCGATGACGAAGACCCGGCGCGGTTGTTGCCGCGTCGGACCCGGGGGGCCGACGCGAATGCAAGAACCGTGCCGGGGCGGGGATGGGGAGGGGGAGAAGCGCGTTCCCGGGTAAAGCTTGAAAATGTGAAGCTGGATAAAGAAAACCGGCCCGCGGGCCGGTTTTACACGTTTCATTTCTAGTTGTGCTAGAACGGCCACTGGCAGTACCAGCTCTCGCCCAGGTTGAACACGGGGATCACCAGCTCTTCGGTGATCAACCCCTCGCCGTTGAGTGTGTACTCCAGGTCGCTGATGGTCAGGTAGACGATCAGCTCCGGGTGGCCCTCGGCCGGGGCGATCTCCGCCGCCGTAGGCTCGCTCCAGGAATCCAGGCTGTAGGCGCCGGAGAGGACCATGTCGTTCCAGAAGGCCTCGAAGGCCGCCAACTGTGCCTGCTGCTCCAGCCGGCTCCGCTCGACCTCCTCGGCGCTGAGCCCCAGCTCGTCGGCGACGGTATCGATGTCCCGGAAGCAGAGCTCCTCGATCGCGGTGCGATCAGCGTTCCGCAGAGCGGTCAACAGCTCGTCCGCCGTTTCGACGGCGCGGGGCGCCCGTTCCTCGGCCAGCTCTTGCGGTGTTTGCTCGCTTTCGGTCTGGGTCTTCTCGGGATCATCACCTTCATCACCGCAACCGGCGATGCTGATGATAAGCAGGCCGAGGAGGAGTGATACGATCCAATACCTGTGTCTAAGCATCGTGCCTCCCGGGACGGGCGGTGTGGTAACCATGGAGGTTTATCGACTTCGGGCTACCTCCCCAGTATCTCCCGGGCCACCTCGGCGCCGCGGCGGCCCGAAAGCAGCATGGCGCCGAAGGTCGGTCCCATGCGGGTCAGGCCGTGGAAGCTGGCCACGCTCATCCCGATGGCAACCAGGCCGGGGTAGACCTCGCCGGTGTGTTCAACGATCTCGTCCTCGGAGCGCTCGATCCACATCGGCTGTTCCTGCTTGAGCTCCATCAATCCGCGCCGGGCCAGCATGTGCATCACCCCGGCCTCGTGGCCGGTGTCGTCGACGATCACCTTGGCCTCCAGACAGACCGGGTCCAGGGTGTTGAGCCCCCGGGGCAGGTACTCCAGCGAGGTCCAGTTGATCACCACGCCGCCGATGCGCGCCTCGGAGAGGTCGATGTCGGTACCCGGCCGCTTGCCGCGCAGCACGACGTCGAAGACGCTGGTGCAGTTGAGGAAGCGGGCTCCGGCGTCATAGGCGGCGCAGATGAAGCGCGAGACGTTCAGCGGCGCTGGCGAGACGTGCAGCCCCGGCTCGACCTCGGTGTGACGGATATTGAATTCGTCGAGGATCTCGTCCGCCGGCGAGCGGTAGGTCAGCGGGGTCATGAAGTAGCCGCCGGTCCAGAAGCCCCCGCCCAGGTGGGGGTTGCGTTCGATGACCAGGACCTTTACCCCGGCGGCGGCCAGATCGTGGGCGCAGATCAGCCCGGCCGGACCGCCGCCCACGATGATGACATCGCTCTCGGCGTAGGCCTCGATGAAGCGCGACCACTCGTTGACGATGGCCCGGGTGATGGCCTTCTCTCCCACCGCTGCGAAGATGCCCATCTGCCTCCTTCGGCTTTGGGTTGATGTTCGGTTGTGAATCAGGGGAGATAATAACGCCACCGCCGGAGGGGGTCAAGACTCGATAGGCGGGGCCTGTTACGACCCCGCCCCTTATTCGCTGCAAGATGCTGCTCAGCCGTTCCTACAGCGGCTCGACGGGCTCGCAGATGTCGCAGACCATCCGGCCCTGCTTGTAATCCTCCTCGGTCTCGCGGTAGATCTCCATGCAGGGTGTGTTGCCGGGCTTGTAGCCGCTGGTGGGGAACCATTCCCTGAACATCTCGCTCCAGGCCGCGCCCAGCACCTCGGAGACCCTGGCGTACTCGCCCTCGACGCGGGCCGTTACGTAGCGCCCCGCCGGGAGCTCGGTGACGCCGATCTCGCCGTCGCCCCTGGTGCCCTCGGGCACCGTGACGCAGGCGTCGTAGCGGCACTTGTCCGCCGGAGTCACCTCGGGATCGTCCAGGGATCGACCGATGACCTCGGTCCGCGGGCCCATCAGCTCGTGGGCCTGAGCCCAGGTGATCACCTTCTGGAAGGCCGGGCCGATGTACTTCGAGTTGTAGCCCTGGGAGACCCGCACGTAGGCCACCGTGCGCTGGGGGAAGTCCACCACTTTGTAGTCCAGCATCCTCGCCTCCTCGCTTTGAGGTTTGCTTGGGGAGTTGTCGTTCTCTACGCCGTCGACGGCGTCCCCAGTATGCGACATCCCGGGCGCGGCTTCTTCTCCCCCCTTGCCATTATCTTTTCGCTGCTTGCGGTAGACCGCTCCGATCTTGCGATCCTTGCGGCGGCGGAACTCCCCGGCGCTGAGCCCGAAGTGGCGCTTGAAGGCCCGGGCGAAGTTGGAAGGACTGGAAAAGCCGCAGTCGTAGGCCACCGTGGAGACCTTATCCCGCGGGCTGTTGATCAGCCGGTTGGCCGCCGCCTGGAGGCGCAGGCGCTGGGTGAAGGCGGCCAGGGTCTCGCCGGTCATCCCCCTAAAGACGCGGTGGAAGTGCCAGGGGCTGAAGCCGGCCACCTCGGCCAGCGTCTCCAGGCGCAGCTCGTCATCGAGATGATCGGCGATGTAGTCCTGGACGCGGTTGATCCGGGCGGCGTACTCGCGGCGGGTTTGGCGTTGGAGGTGGTCCATCGCGGCTCCATTTTTGTGACAAGGCCGGGTGTCGGGTGGTGTGTTCACGTCGTTCCAGGATAGCACAGACGACGCGGAAGCTGCAGCGGTGCTGTTGAGGGGCGTGTTGATCGATGATGGACATCCGATACCCGTCGGGTGTTGTATCGCCGATGTCTTGGATAGCTCCGGCTTCCGTCGGCTCAATTGTGGGTGTATACTCGCCTGTGATACGATTGCTTGAAGCCGCTCAGCGTGCCGGAGTGCATCAGTGATTGCCGGCCGCGGCCGCGAAACGATGTGCCGATCAGCGGACAGCATCCGGATGAGTCGATTCTGGTGCCGTCTTCGCTGAACCTTGAGCCTTCACTAGCTGTTGGTCTCGACGGAGCCTGTTTGTGTCAATACGCCGGGCGGCATCGAATGAGTCATGACCGGCCCGGAGCCATGGTTCGCTGTCATGACTGCTCTTATTCCCGCTGCTGAGCCGGTTGTTTCTGTTACGCAACGGGGAGAAAACGTCAGGCATAATCCGAGAAAGTGAACCAGCATCGATAGCTCAGGGAGAGGCTGCTCGGACGTGGCCCTTTGTCCTGATCAAGGCGAGAGAGCGTCACGAGGAGGGAATTGACAGGCCGGAACAGCTAAAGTTCGCAGCTAATGGGTTTTTGGTTCTTCTCTCTCCCTGGCGGTCCTGGAGGCCCATCTGGAGCCACAGCTTGGTGACTCTCAGCACCCTATTTTGAGCAAGTCTGCATCGAGTGTCACGAATCAACTTGAGGGCGGTGACAGCGCTACGAGTATTTTTGGCAGGGATTATCACCTGAAACTGAACCTACGTCGAAATCAAAAAAACAGCGGCATTTAGAACGGAGGTGCCGACAACTACCACATGAGGGCCTTCAGTTCGACGGGCAAAGAGATTTAGGCATCATGGAACCTGTTCGGACCAAGTCACGGCTGATAAAGAGAGCTTCACGAGCAAGGATTGGCTGATAAATTGCGTTCGGCTTGAATCCCGATAATATCATGAGCAGTCTTGTTACATGATATTGGGGTTGTTATGAGTCGGGTGGCAAACGGGAGGCCTTTAACTGCAAGCCAATGGACAGGGTGGGTTATCCTCGGAGTACAACCCTTGCAGCTGCCACTTTTTAACTGCCGATAAGTGACAGGCGCATTTGCTGCAAAACGTGTGTTATCAGCGGAATACTTTCACATTCCGGTCCAAACAGGGTATACGATCCCGAGATTTAATTATCAGCTAAACCAGCTATTTGAAAAGATTTAGCCTCCAGATGACTGGTAAGCCCGGAATGCAAATCAGGAGTCGGGACATCAAGTCTCTCAGCGTCCTCTCAGCATTCTCTTGGAAGCATCCTCTTGGCATCCTCTTGGAAGCGCTCGCTTCGGGCAAGCCTGGTTTTTTTGCCACCAGACAACGCACGGGCAGTGACGGCTAGCGAAGCTATAAAGCACATGATAACAAGTTATTAGCGATATATGCCTGTTCAGGAACGTGTGATAATCCTTTGCCATTAAGAAGAATGTCTTCTTTGGCAAACACAGATATCAGCGCACTTGTATATGCCCTGACAGAAGATTGCCACTGACTCCTAAATGTCGTAAAAAATGGTAAGGCATCACACACGATCCCGGACCAGCTGGTTACAACTCGAAACACCGCCCCACCTCGAAAAATGTTGCCGATACGAGGCTATGCCGAATGATGCCTGGCCTGCCAACTCAACCCCTCGGCGCCTGCTAGTTATATATGCATGATAATTGGTTGCTTGGAATCGAAAAACCGTCATCGAAGTCTTTTGGCCAGGCAGTTGATAATGGAGCTGCGTGACGTCGCTACGGGCATCATGGGAATGTGTAAACCCGCTTGACCCGCCACAAACAACTAATCCGATGTGCAAACCTGATTGCCCGCCAACTGCTGATAATTGAACGATAT
>WJMB01000343.1 GCA_014728185.1 Candidatus Coatesiibacteriota bacterium | reverse complement strand
CTTAGAGACAAGGAATACCAGTTTTGTAAAATGTTGATTGCTTATGTAATAGTACAGGAATGTAGATTGTTGATGCAACTGTCATTTTGAATACCCCGGGCGGGAACCGTTATCGGCCCCCGCCCGGGGTTAGTGTGCGATCCGGTTGCTACTCGCGCCAGGCGTACTTGAGATTATCGTAGGTGTTGTCGTAGTAGGAGATGTGGGGGTTGGCGGCGGAGTCCAGTGCCAGGGAGCTGAACCGGCCGACATTGCCGGCCGAGTCCACTGTCACGATGTGCCATGCCCCAGTGTCGCCGTCGCCGTCGTCACCGGTGCCGGTATCGCAGCCGATGAAGAAGCCCAGGGAGATGATCAGCAGGGTAAGGGCCAAGAAGATCAACCAGTTCCTACGCATGGAAACTCCAATCTATGTCGCCGATAGTTCAGGGGTATCGAATCACGGCACCGGGGCCGGTGGTTATCGCTTCTTCATAAATAGCAACGTGTCAGCTTATTATATCCCGGCGAAGCCGAGATGTTAACCTTGAATTTAATCATCCCCCAACTGGTTCAGTCTTGCTTGAAGACGGTGTCCCCGAGGTGCTAGTATCGGTCACGAAAATCACCCCGGAGTAAGATGCGCATCGACCTGCTCTACTTCTCCTCCACCGGCAACACCCGCCTGCTGGCCGAACACGCCCGGGAGTGGCTGGGCGGTCGGGGTATCCACGCCGAGCTCCACGAGGCCGTCACCACAGAGCCCGCCGCGATCGTCGGCGGGCTGCTCATCGTGCTTTACCCGGTTTGGGGCTCGGACATGCCCGGTCCGCTGCAAGACGTCCTCGACCGACTGAAGCCCACCAGCGGCAATGCCAAAATCGCCCTGATCGGTAACTGCGGCATCTTCACCGGCGACACCGGCATCCACCGGCGGCGCATCCTCCGGCGTCGCGGCTGGGAGGTCGTCTACGTCGACCATGTGATGATGCCGGTCAACATCAACATCCCCGGCTTCAACCTCTGGCCCGTCCCCGGCCCCGCCGAGCGTGACGGGATCATCGCCGCCGGCCGTCGCAAGCTCGAGCGCATCATGTCCGGCATCCTCGCCGGAGAGCGGCGCTTCTCCGGGCGCGGCCCCCTGGACCGCCTGGGCGGCTGGAGCCAGCGCGCCTTCTACGAACCGGCGCTTCAGCTCTGGCGGGAGTCCTTCGCCGTCGACGCCGGACGCTGCGTCCGCTGCGGTTTCTGCGCCCGGCTGTGCCCCACGGGCAACATCACCGTCGACGAAGCCGGGGTGCGCTTCGGCGGCGACTGCCTCGTCTGCACCCGCTGCTACAACCTCTGCCCCGAGGACGCCGTGCTAATCGGCCCGGCCTCCCGGGACACCGGACGCTACAAACGCTACAAAGGCCCCGGCGACGGCCGGCGGCCCCAGCTCTACCGATGAACGGGGAGTCCATGCCCGACAACGACGATCGCGTCAAGCTGCTGCGCAGCGCCTTCCTCATCGCCGCCCTCATCGACGCCGGAATGGTCGTCGTGATGCTGGCGCCGATCCTCGGCGGCCTGCTCTGGGGCGTCTACTCGATCAGCCCGCTCTACAACTTCGCTCTGGCCCTGGGGGCGGCGCTGATGCTGGGCTGGACCCTGCTGCTCGTCTGGGCCAGGCGCGAGCCCGCCGCCCGGCGCGGGGTGGCCCCGCTGACCGTGGTGGTCATCGGCGGGATCCTCGGCGCCACCGTCTACCTGGTCACCTCGGGCATGGCGCCCTGGTGGCTGATCGCCCCGAGCTGGGTGATCCAGTTCGGTTTGAGCTGGCTGCTGCTGGAAGGATACGCCCGGGCGGCGAGAGAGTGAACCGTATCTGAGCCGCATAGCGAATACCGGCCAACAGGGCCGGTTTTTATTTATCCTTGCTTGGGTTCCCAGGACTAAAAGGAATAGCCCACGATAATGCCCAGGTATCCGGCATGTCCGTACGGGGTGTAGTCATAGTATCCCAGGAGGGAACTAGAAAACCCCGGTTTGGAAAAGGCGGAGTACTCGGCTCGCAAGTAAGGCTCGAGTCGATAGTGATAGATATCGAAACCGGCTCCCAACTCCCATTCAGTAAATACATTGTCATTATTGAGATCCATTTTGTTAACAGACATTTCTGTGGGGCGGGGATAAATCGTGGTGAAGATGCCGACCCGGCCGCGGCTGTCGGTGAAAGAGCCCGATTCATCGATAATCAGCAGATCACTCTTGCGAAAGACGTCACTCTGGGGTTCGATGAAGTAGTACTCGAATGCCGTATCCCGCCAAAGGTAACCGAGGGTGAAACCCACCTTGACCGTGCTGGTCAGGTCCACGCGCACCTGGAGCGAGCCGTCGATCTCGGTTCGGCTGAAATCGTCAGTGACTATTCCGGCGTCGGCCTTCTCCTGTTCCTCCTCCGAGTTCCAGGCGCCTTCCATAAAAGCGAAGGGCAGCATGGTATGGATACCACAGCGACCAATGAAATGCTCACTCTCATAGCGGAAACGAAGACCAACCAATGATCCCAGTGTTCTATGCGTATAATACGGGTCCTCGATAAACCCGTAAAGTTGGCGATCATCCACGTAGGCACAGTTGACGAAGGCTCCCAGATTAACAGGAATATCAATTGAGATATTGGTGATCGGCAGGCAGCGCTTGACGATCTGCTCCGTCGCATAGGTGCTCACCAGCGGCCGCTTCTCGCATCCGGCGATCAGCAGGGCAACGAAACCGATAAAAAACTGGCCTTTTATACCATTTCATCATTCTCCAATGCGCTTTCCATGGCTAGGAGATAATTATCAAAAACCAACTTGGTTAAAACGAGTATCCTATAATATACCCGGCATAGGCGTTATGACCATATGGAGTATAATCATATGACACTTTCATTTCAAGAGCTATACCATAGTTATAAAATATACCATAAGTATAGTTAAAGTATGGTTTGCAGAAATTACGGCAGATATTAGTGCCAACCTCCAATGTCATTTCATCATACATGAAAAATCCTCTTTCAGTGTTTCTTTCAAATTCTTCGACACTTGGCCGCGGAAAGAGCATCAGCGCTATTCCGAGATTGAGATAATCATCCCGGTAGCTCCCCTCATCGACAATTTCGACCATCTCCCGGGCCTCGGCGGCTCCGCCCGGCGGATACTCCTTGAGATAATCGTAGGATAGACCTCGACGGGTGAGGCCGGCGTTGAAACCGAGCTTGAAGCTGGGGCTCAACGTTGTGCGCAGCATCAGCGAGAGACTCAGGTCGTAGCGGGAGAAGTCCTCGTCGACCACACCGGCCTCTTCCTTGGCTATGCGGTCCTCTGTGTTCCAACCACCCTCCATCCAGAAGCAAGGAACCCAACCGTGGAGGCTGGCCCGAGCGACTAGGTTCTCATCCTCGTAGCCCACCCGCAGGCCGAGGAGTGAACCGTTGATACGGTGGGAATAGAAAGGTTCTTGAGTATCACCGGTCAGGATTCGTTCGTCTTCATATTCGAGGTTAAAAACGCGATGGGAGTTACAGGAAAGTCGGTCATCAAAGAAACGGTTGGGAAGCATTCCTTCATAAGGGCGGCGTTCTCTTCAGGAGTGATAGTCTCTACTTTCGCGCATCCGGTCGGCGCCAGAGTGCTCATGAGCCCGATCAACAACAATCCCCGCGACTTCATCCTTCCCCCTCAGTCATTATCCAACAGCAGTTTGATGCGTCGGTTGTCTTCGGGATTGACCAGGCACTCCACGGAGCGGTTGAGCAGACCCTGGAGATGCTCGATCAGCGGTCGGTCCAGGGGCAGCTCGACCAGCACCTCGTAGGGCTCGGTGTCGGCCAGGAACACCTTCAGGCGCAGTTCGACCAGCACCTGGAAGCCCCGGGTGCGGCCGGAGTCGCGCACCTCCAGGATAGTCGCCATGCCTCGACGGCCCCCCTCGTCCAGCAAGCGCTCCTCCTCGGCGGAGAAGCCGACGCCGTAGACGGGCGGCCGGACCTCTTCGGCGTCCCAGGCGATCATCAGCCGCTGTCGGTCCTCGGGGTGGACCAGCAGCGGCAGGTTGCGGCCGGGCTGGACCATGGGCAGGGCGTAGCGCGGGATCAACGTCTCGAGCTCGACGGTGTAGGGCTCGGGCCGGGCGTGGTGCACCTCGAGGACCAGGCGCAGCACGGGGTGGTCGTTGACGGTCATCGTGCCGCCGATCTCGCCGACCTGGCGGACCACCCCGGTGGCGGGAAGCCCCCGGCGCTCGAGCTCGCGGTCGGTGCCCGAGGCTCGGAAGGCGCGGATGATCAGCAGCGTAGAGCCGGTGAGGACGCAGACCACGGCCAGCCCGGCCAGGATGAGCACGGTGAGGTGGAAGGCGGCGTCGCCGACGACATCCAGGTATAACAGCGGGAAACCGACGATGAGCCAAATCAGCACCGGAGCGGCGCCGAGGAACAACCACCAGGCCTCGAAGCGGCGTTTGGTCATCTCAAGCCCTTCATGGCGGGTTAGGGTCACTAAGAGAATAACCGGCGCTGGAGTAGATTTCCAGCCTGGAATCATTGCTTCAGCATAGTTCGGGTACTGCGTTCATCGAAGAAGCTTCTTGTTTGAAACAGCCCGCAGTATCTCGATAACGCTCTTTGCGAATCATGGTACATGTTCGGACCAAATCAGGCTGGTTGGGAGCGGCATGCCGGACCGTTCTTCACTTCTCTGAAAATGCACGTTGTCGAACAAGCATTCATTTAGAATGCCCTTATTACTTGTTATTATGACACTTAAGAGTCATGGGGGGTCAATGGCAACCCGCTGTCAGGGCATGGACAGGTGTGCGGATATCTAGGCTTTCCAGGTATGCCGCTCTTCTTAGCCACTTGTACCGCCCGTCTTGTAACGGGTATCTGATGATTAAAAACCTCTATCATCATCAGGATATGATCACGATCAGGTCCGGTCAGGGTATATGATCCCGTTTCATCGTGTCCGATACGATGGCTAAAGCTCCGTCTCAACAACACAAACCAATTGGCCGGCCCGCTTGCTTTTCCATATCCCCAATAGGCGCGCAACCGTCCCGAAGAGCTAGGTGTTCTCTTTGCAAAAGGGTCGGGGCTAAAGTCCCGACCCTGCATCAGCCATGCCGTGTTCGACGGTGGTCAATCTATCCTCGGGCTGCGGTTCACTTCCAGCGCACCAGGATGCGCTCGCGGGCGAAGACCCGCTCCGCCAGCCGCAGAACCAACCAGGTCGCCGCCGCCAGCACCACGGAGAGAATCAAGAGGTTCACCAGATCGAAGAGGACGATCCCGAAGACCTGCAGGGCGATCAGGCCCAGCAGCGGCAGGATGATCACCAGGGCCAGGGCCTGGGCGCTCTTGGCGTCGGAGGCTCGACTCGAGGCGATGATCCCGAGGAGATAGGCCAGGATCGAGGCCAGCGGCCCCACCAGCAGCCAGCAGACCAGCCAGATCGGCTCGAGCATGAAGGCCGTGACGTAGGCCGGTCCAATCAGGGCGAAGAGCAGGAACAGCACCCCGCTGCAGAACCAGTAGATCAGCACCGCCGGGATCGCCCCGGAGAGGGTCTTGCCGAAGAGCAGCTCCCGGGTGCTCACCGGGGTGGCCAGCAGCGGCTCCAGGGTGCCGGTCTGCTTCTCCTCGATGATCGAGTAGGTGGCCAGGGTGTTGGCCACCATCACCGGGATCAGCAGCAGGAACAGGGGCACCTGGAGGAAAACGAAAACGGCCAGTCGTCCCAGGGGCGAAAGCTCCGCCGCGGCGGCGTCGTCGGCCAACAGCTCCAGGGGCACCGGCGGGACGTCCTCGTCGGAGTCCTCGTCGAGCACGAAGGCGTAGACGCTCCAGAAGGACTGCCCCGTCAGGATCAGCGGGATCACCAGCACGAAAACCAGGTAGCTGGCCTTGGTGAAGGTGTAGCGCCACTCCTTGCCGATGACGTTACCGAGCAGCCTGGTCCGCATCGCTCCCACCCCCCTTCGTCTCCTCCAGCAGTGTCAGATAAACCTCCTCGAGGCTGTGCTCGTCCTCGCGGAATTCGACCAGCCGCCCGCCGGCCTCGACCACGGCCCGGGCCAGCTCCGGCTTGTCGCCGTCGACGTCGGCCAGCTCGACGTAGAGCCGCCGGCCGTCGACGCGCAGGCTCTCGACGAAGGGCAGGGACGCAAGCGAACTGGCGACCGTTGCCGCCTCATCGGCCAACTCGACGACCATCTGGCGCTTGAACAGCCGCCGCCGCAGCGCCTCCGGCTCATCGACGGTCACCAGGCGGGTGCTGAACAGCGCGATGCGGTCGCAGAGGCGCTCGGCCTCGTCCAGGTTGTGGGTGCAGAGCAGGATGGTGCGTCCCTCGCCGCGCAGCCCCTCGATCAGCCGCCGCACGTCGCGGGCCGACTCCGGGTCCAGGGCCGCCGTGGGCTCGTCGAGGAACAGCAGCTCCGGCTCGGGCAGCAGCGCCCGGGCCAGGGCCAGGCGCTGCTTCATCCCCTTGCTGTAACCCCCGACCTTGTCCCCGGCCCGCTCGTCCAGCTCCAGCATTTTTAAATAGCTATCGACCTGCTTCTCGAAATCCAACGCCTCGTAGAAACGGGCGAAGTAGAGCAGGTTGTCCCGTGCGCTCATCCGGGCGTAGAAGCCCGGCGCCTCGGTCAACAGGCCGATGCGCTCGTGCAGACGCTCCGGCTCCGCAGCCGGGTCGACGCCCAGCACCGTGGCCTCGCCGTCGGTCGGGGCGATCATCCCGGCCAGCATCCGCACCGTGGTGGTCTTGCCGGCGCCGTTGGGGCCGAGGAGGCCCAGCACCTCGCCGGAGCGGACCTCGAGGTCCAGGCCGTCGACGGCCAGGGTCTCTTCGAAGCGCTTGGTCAGGCCGTTAGTGGTGATTGTGGGCATGGGTTATCCCGACGGGTGTTTGAGCAGGTATTGGAGGAGGTTGCTGGGGTACTTATCCCAACCCGTCTCTTTTGATGTCGCTTTCGACCATAATTCGCAATGTCCTTTTACATATTTTATTATATTACTGATCGGTATATATGCAGAAACTTCAGTGCAATTTTCACCATCAATGCCAACACTTACTTTTATTATTGTAATTCCATTTATTTGGTGATACTTGTTGTTCATAATTGACGCAGTATGTCTTACCAGTTCACAACTGCTAAATATACCAATCCTTTTTAATGCCCCAATAACTAAATGCTCCCCATTATATGTATTTATAGATCTAAATATTTCATCATAATTTATCCCTTTTACTAAAGATACATGAGATACAATACATACAGTATCCAATGTTTCATTATTATTTAATAATAATTGCATTACATTGTTTATAGTGTACTCATTCCATTCCATACTAGCCATATGCTTATGTTCTCTTCTTAATTTGTCATTTACACTGATGTTATTATTGCAATTGCCTATATGCTCATCATAATATTTATGTCTTACTCCGATAATGTCTGTATCTGTATTATATGTACTCTCATGTTGTTGTCCATTTCTATTTATAGGTTTCCTAAACTTATGAACCCAATCGTTTATCAACAAAAACCCCTGAAGCCGCAAATACCAATACACCAATTCTTCAGCATAGTTTTTCATCTCTCCTCCTATCGGTAAAAACAAATGGCGGTTACGGACAAATCAAGTTTCCGCGGCGGGGTCAGAGACCACGCCCTACAGGTTCCCTGATTGCAGCCGTTTCTCTGGGATCGTTGGTAACCCGTTTCCTCTACCTTTTGGGGAGGCGTCGACTCGTGGTCAGGGGTAAGGGGGAGATAGCGGGGAAGGCGTTTCCGCGGCGGGGTCAGAGACCCCACCCTACAGGGGTGAAGCGGCCCGTGCTGGGTCATTCGCGGTGGGGTCGGGGGGCCGGTTCTACGACTGCCGAAGGGGAATGGTGACATATCTCAGATCAACAGCGGCGCCACGAAGTAAACGATGAAACCCGCCGTGACGACATACATCAGCGGGTGGACTTCCTTGAACCTGCCCTGGAACATCTTCAGAAAGGTGAAGGTCATGAAGCCCACGCCGATGCCGTCGGTGATCGAGTAGGCCAGCGGCATGACGATGATGGTCAGGAAGGCGGGCAGGGCGGTGTCCCACTCGTTGAAATCGATCTTGGTGATCAAGGAGGCCATCAGGAAGCCGACGATGATCAACGCCGGGGCGGTGGCCTGGGGCGGGATGACGGCGACGACGGGATGGAAGAAGACGGCGGCGAGGAACAGCACCCCGACGGTGATCGGGGTCAGGCCGCTGCGCCCCCCGGAGGCGACCCCGGAGGCGCTCTCGATGTAGGTGGTCACGCTGGAGGCTCCGGCCAGGCCGCCGAAGGCCGCGGCCAGGCTGTCGACGAAGAGGATGCGTCGCAGCCGGGAAATGCTCCCGTCGGGCTTCATGAAGCCGGCCTTCTCGCCGATGGCCACGATGGAGCCCATGGTGTCGAAGAAGTCGGTCAGCATCACCGAGAAGATGGTCAGCACACCCCCCAGGATGCCCAGGGTGCTGAAGATGGGCTGGAACTCGACGGCGGCGAAGGTGCTGAAGTCCGGGGCCGCCAGGACCCGGTCGGGCAGCAGGGCCGTGCCCGGGGGGAAGCCCAGCTCGCCGGGACCGGCGATGTAGTTGGCGACGGCGGCCAGCACGGTGGTGAAGAGGATGCCGATCAGGATACCCCCCTTGACCCGGCGGGCCATCAGCACCCCGGTGACGAAAAGGCCCAGCACCACGGTCAGCACGGGAAAGCTCCAGAGGTTCCCCAGGGAGACCAGGGTGTCGGGATCGTCGATGATGATCCCGCCGTTCTGCAGGCCCATGACGGTCAGGAAGAGGCCGATGCCCACGGCGATGGCGTGCTTGAGCGGCATGGGAATCGCGTGCATGACCTTCTCGCGGACCCGGGTCAGCACGAGGATGGTGATGACCAGGCCCTCGATGACGAAGACGCCCATGGCGGCGCCGAAGCCGCCCAGGGTGTAGGCCAGGGAGAGGGCGATGGCGTTGAGGCCCATCCCCGAGGCCAGGGCGATGGGATAGTTGGCCAGGGCGCCCATCAGGATGCTCATCAGGCCCGAGGCCAGGCAGGTGGCGGTGACGCCGGCGGAGACCGGCCAGCCGATCTCGGGCGCCGCGCCGAAGGCGTTGAGGAACTGGGGGTTGACCACGATGATGTAGGCCATCGTCAGGAAGGTGGTCACCCCGGCCAGCAGCTCGCGCCGGAGGGTGGTTCCGCGCTCGGTAAGTGAAAAGGTGCGGTCGAGCCGGTTCATGATTGGCCTGGTTGGGTTGGAGTGATGACGGCGGGCGGCAGCTCATCGGTGTACCGACGTTGAAACACTGCCATAATAGCAAGTTCCGGGACCAACGGGCAAGAAGAAGGTACCGCCCGGCGGTCCCGTTTGAAAATGAAACGGTAAGTCGTTTACTCCAGCGCCTTGATCTCACCCCAACTGGTCTCGACGACGGCGGTGTCCTCGATGTCCAGGATCAGCTCGGGGAATT
>WJMB01000342.1 GCA_014728185.1 Candidatus Coatesiibacteriota bacterium | reverse complement strand
TTCTTGCGGAGTGCGCGGCCGGGTCGTCCAGTCGGCGGCCCCGCCCTGCTGCAAGAAACGTGCCAACGCCTCGCGTCGGATTCAACATGAACCTTCCCCGGCTCCAGAGCGGGCTCGGCGAAGGTCCCACCGATTGATAGCCATTCCACCGCCCGATGTGACAAGGGGGATACCGTGCAACTGCCCTTCGGAGAAGTAATCACCCATATCTTCCAGCCCGCGGTGATGACCGAGGAGGTCTTGGCGGCTTTCAGAGCGTCGCTGACCTGGGAACATTACATCATCTCGGCCCTTTACAGCATGGCCCTGCTGGTCCTCGGCTTCATTTTGGCCAAGATCCTGCGAGCGGTTTTGCACCGGGTGGCCCGCCATTTAGAGGACCGCACACAAACCAACCTGGACGAGTACATCATCGATTCGCTGGCCACGCCGGTCTATCGGGGAGCGCTGGTGGGCACGCTTTACGCGGCCTGGGCCTTCAACCCCTACCATTCCTTCATCGGCATCGATCCCATCGTCAACGGCATCCTTTTCGTCCTGGCGGCGATGGTGGGCATCCGGATGATCCTGGGGCCGTTGAAGGCCATTTTGCAGTGGTACGGCGAGTTGACCGACCGCAAGTCCGGGATGCCGGTCAGCGGCGATTTCATCCCGCTGATCCGCAAAGTGCTCGCCGTCGCGGTCTACACGATCGGCTTCATCATCATCCTCGAGCATTTCGGCGTGGACATCGTGGCCCTGGTGACAACTCTGGGCGTGGCCTCCTTGGCGGTGGCCATGGCGGCCCAGGAGACGCTGGCCAACATGATCTCCGGCTTCGTGCTGATGACGGACCGCCCCTTCCGGCTGGGCGACCGGGTGAAGATTGGTGAGATTTACGGCGACGTCACCCGCATCGGCATGCGCTCCACCGATGTCAAGACCCTGGGCAACACGGTGATCGTGCTGCCCAACTCCAAGGTCGCCGCCGAGTACATCGAGAACTATTCCTACCCGGACACGACCTATCGAGTCAAACTGGACATCGGCCTGGCCTACGGCACGGACCCGGAGAAGGCGATGGAGGTGATGCTCGAGGTCGCTCGGAACACCGAGGGCGTACTGGAGGATCCGGCTCCGGGGGCTTACTTCCTCGAGTTCGGCGACTCCTCGCTAAACTTCGTCCTGCTGGCCTGGTGCAAGACCTACAGCGTGAGCTGGGTCGTCCAGAACGACCTGATGGTCAACCTCAACCGGGCCTTCAGCGAGCACGGCATCGGGATCCCCTTCCCGACCCGGACGCTGATTTTCGACAATCCGTCGACGGCGCCGCCCCTGGGGGGCTAGGGCGCAAGACACAGTCTCGCGCTTGCGTCGGGGGCCGGGATAGCGCATAATAAGTATGCTGGGACAGAATGCAACTTTGTAAAAACGGAAGCGTCGATCGCCGATGGAAGACCTCCCCCGCCAGCCGAGTGACGGAGCCGGCGAACCCCAGGTTCCCCTGCGGGTTCGCGCAGAGCTCTTGCGTTACCGCAACCTGCTCTTCGACCGGCTGACGGATCTGCCCACCCTCCCCCTGGCTTTGGAGCAATTGCGCAAGCTGCTCGACGAGGTCGGGGATTCCATCGGTGTCATCTGCGTCGACCTTTCGCGCACCCGGGGCCTGGAGAACTCCTTCGGCTGGCAGTCCACCGACCAGTTGATCGAGAATCTGGCCAGGGTGCTCAAGGTATTCAACCGCGAGGTGCTGGCCGATCGCGGGCGGCTTTACGAAGAGGCCATCCGTACGGGCAGCTTTTTTATCTTCCACGCCCTGCCCGGCCTTACCACGGAGAGGCTGCGCGAGATCGCCGAGCTGATCGAGGAGTTCATCAACCTCTCAACGGTGGGTCGGGAGCTGTCCGACGCCGCCCTCGAGGTCAAGATCGGCTATTCGCTGATCGTGGCCGATCCGTTGATCCGCTTCGAACGCCTGGTCTACCAGTCCGTGCGCGAGGCCAAGGAGATGGCCGTCGACGCCGAGAAGCGGGAGGAGTTGCTCCAGGACCGCGAGCTGGCGCAGATCATCGCCGGCGAGCGCATCAAGACCCGCTTCCAGCCGATCATGTACATCAGCGACCTGTCGGTGCTGGGCTACGAGGCGCTCAGCGTCGGTCCGCCCGACACCGTCTTCGAGAACGCCGAGCGCCTGTTCTCCTTCGCCGCCCACACCGGTTTCTCCCAGTCCCTGGACCGCATCTGCCTGCGTCACGCCGTCAGCGTGGCCGGCGTACAGATCGAAAACGGTGAGCTGCTTTTCCTCAACACCACGCCGCACAACTTCGCCGATCCCAGCTTCCGCGCCGATTTCGAAAGCGACCTGGGTTTGAGCAAGGACCGCATCGTTCTCGAGCTCACCGAGCGTTCGACCATCGGCGACCTGCGCAGCTTCCGCCGCTACCTCGAGGTCTTCAAAAGCGAGGGCTTCAAGATAGCCATCGACGACGCCGGCGCCGGTTACTCCTCACTCAACACCATCATCGAACTCCAGCCCGACTTCCTCAAGTTCGACCGGGCCATGGTCACCCGTATCCAGGAGAACCGCATCAAGCAGGAGCTGCTGACCACGCTGCTCGAACTGGCCGACCGCACCGGCAGCCGGGTCATCGCCGAGGGCATCGAGACCGCCGAGGAGCTGGAGGCCCTGCGCGAGATGGGCGTCGAGCTCGGTCAGGGGTACCATCTATCCAAGCCAACCCAGCCGTACTAGGCACCGCCGCGCCACCCGGGACGTTCCCATGGCACCCACACGCGAGAGAAAGCTGATCCTGGTCGCCGACGACGAGCCCGACATCGTCAACATCGTCGAGCTGATCCTGCACACCAGCGGCTACGACGTCCTCAAGGCCACCGGCGGCTTCGAGGCCCTCGAGCTGGCCGAGCAGTACCGCCCCGATCTGATCCTGTTGGACATCATGATGCCCGAGATGGACGGCTGGGAGGTGCTGCGCCTGCTCCAGGTCGACTCGCGCACCGCCAAGATCCCGGTGGCGATGATCTCGGCCAAGGAGGGCACCCGGGCCAAGATCACCTCGATGCAGGAGGGAGCCGTCGATTATCTGACAAAACCCTTCGACACCCGGGAGCTGTTGACCAAGGTGGCCGCCATCCTGGGCGAGGACGACGGCGACGGAGCCGATTAAGGTCCCGGGGCGCGATGGTCCGCTCGGACATCCATTCTGGAGCGGGCCGTCTTTTTTTCCTCGGCCCCCAGGCTTGTTTGAAACAGCAGGTGTTACGCGGCAAGCCGGATCGTGTCCGGTTCGAATCGGGCCGCCCGGCTCAGCTTGCCCGCCAATCGGCGCTTCCATTGCTCAGCACTCCATTGGCTCGGTGCTTGTCACGTGTAGTCGACCGGGCACTGATCGCCAATCCACCGCCAATGAATCTTGTGACCTCGCCGGCCAAACTGGCCGGTATCTGGGGCGAGGGAGCGTAGCGGCTGGCTAACGGCGCGTCAGCTTCGATCCGCAAGGCATGGAGCCGAAAGCTGTCAGCGCCGGGCATCAAGGAGCGTGTTCGGACGACAATAGGGCGGATAGTGTGAAACCCGCAAGCAGGTTTTCGCCGTTTGGGTGAGTTACACTTTGGTCCCGTCGGCATCATCCACTGCCCTAGTGCCTGTTATTGATGCACTTATGAGCCGAGTTGCAATTGGATGGTTGTTCAATGGATGCTGCTCTCATAGTGGATGGGACCGTAAACCCCTTCGGACCGGTTTTGGTTGTATTCCGCTGATAATACACGTGTAGCAGCAGATAAGCCCGTCAGTTATCAGCGGATGATTAGTGCGGCGAGAAGGGGTGTGGTCGGCTCGCAACCTACCCTGCTTAGTAGCTTGCAATTACTAGCCATCCGATTGTCTCTCGACTCACAACTGCCTCATTATCAAGTAACAAGACCGCGCATTGTAGTATCGGGATCAAAGCCGGACGCACCCTAGCAGCGAATGCCCGC